>JAICHN010000037.1 GCA_025924845.1 Chloroflexota bacterium
GCCCGCCGAGCTTGCCTCGCCGAAGCTTGGCGGTTTCTACTTCCAGCCGCAGTTTGGTATGGAGTACGGTGACTATTGGATCCAGTAAGCACTGAGCAGGTTATGACGCCGACCTCGCGAGTCCGTTTTGGACTGGCGAGGGTAGATATCACGCCCCCAATCGGCATCTATCATCGCGTCTGGGGCGCTGCCCGTCACGACCGCGCTGCCGGCATCCATCGTCCCCTCCTCTGCGATGTGCTGGTGATCGGTTCGGTCGATGCCGGCCGCGCTCCCATGCTGCGCGTCCAGCTCGACCTGTGTGGTTTGGTGTCGGTTCAGCACCACCGTCTGGTGACGGCGCTGGCGCGTGCCGGCGCTCTACCACCCGAACAGGTAGTGATCACCTATTCGCATACGCACGCATCCGGCTGGTTTGCGCCGGATCGGGTCAGCTTGCCCGGCGGCGATCTGATTGATTCTTACCTGTTCACCCTGGAAACTCGGGCATGTGCAGCCGTGGCAGAGGCGGCGGCGGCGATGCGCGAGGTGACAATCGAGTATGCCGTGGGTCATTGCTCCATGGTGGCGAACCGTGACTACTGGGATGACGTTCTAGGCGCGTACACCTGTGGCTTCAACCCACGTACCCCAGCCGACGAGACGGTGGTGGTCGGTCGGATCAGCGATCAATCCGGCGACCTGGTTGGTACGCTGGTCAACTACGGCTGTCATCCAACCACGCTTGGCTGGGAAAACACGCTGCTCAGTCCGGACTATGTGGGGAGTTTGCGCGAGGAGGTGGAGCGGGCCACCGGTCAGCCCTGCATCTTCTTTCTCGGCGCTTGCGGCGATCTAGGGCCGCGCCACGGCTTCGTCGGTGACCCTACCGCTGCCGATCAGAATGGCCGACAGGTGGCCTACGCGGCACTCTCGACACTCAGCGGCCTCGGACCGCCGGGCACGACATTGCGCTATGAAGGGGCGGTGATTTCCGGCGCTACGTTAGGCAGTTGGCGGTACCAGCCGGTGAGCCGGGAGCGAATGCGCGACACCACTCAGTGGTCCGGTGGGACGTACACCGTGGCCCTTCCCTTGAAGGATCGACCTGATGCCGACACGCTCCACGCCGAGGTTGACCGCTGGGAAGGGGAAGCGGCGGTCTGCGATGCGCGCGGCGAACCGAGGCGGGCCCGCGACTGCGTCGCCTATGCGGAGCGGGCACGCCGCCGACTGGAACAACTCGACGACTTTCCCGTCGGCACGACCTACTCGTTGTCGTTTTCGGTGCATCGGATGGGCGATGCGATCTGGGTGTCGTGCGGAGGCGAGCCCTATAGCGCGCTTCAGGTGGAACTGCGCCGTCGATTTCCGGATCGGCTCCTGGTAGTCTCTCCGCTCCGCGGCGATATTCAGGTAGGCTACCTCCTAACGGCGGATCGCTATGGCCTTGGTCTTTATGAAGAGGAACCGTCTATTCTGGCCCAGGGCTGTCTGGAGACTCTGATCGAGGCAATGGCGAACCGGATCACCGAACATCTAAGCGAATGAAGCCGTAAGGGAAATGTAGAGTGAGTCCTGACGTTATCGTTGATCATCCCCATATCGGCCGGTCAATCCACGATCTGCCTACGCCGACGGCGCTCGTCGACCTCGATGTGCTCGACGCCAATATCGCCCACATGGCGGCATTCTTCCGCGACCGCCCTGCCTCGCTGCGTCCGCACGCCAAGACCCATCGGGCGCCCGCCGTGGCACGGCTGCAGACCGCGGCCGGCGCGCGCGGCATCACCTGCGCCAAGGTCGGCATGGCCGAGGCCATGGTGGATGGGGGCATCAATGACGTCTATGTGGCGAACCAGGTGGTCGGCCGAGAGGCGATCGCTCGACTGTGTACACTGGCGCGGCGGGCCCGCGTAGCGGTAGCGGTGGATCAGGCGGCGAACGTGGCCGCCTTGTCGGACGCGGCCCAGCACCACGGTGTCACCCTTGATGTGTTGGTCGAGGTGGATGCCGGCATGGGCCGCTGCGGCAGCCGGCCGGGCGAACCTACCCTTGCCCTGGCTATCGCCATCGATCGATCGCCGGGTCTGCGTTTCGGTGGGCTTCATGCCTATGAGGGGCATGTGGTGCAGGATGCGGATCATGCTGTCCGCAAAGCGGGGACAGAACAGATGCTGGCTATTACCATGGAGACACGGGATCGGATCACGGCGGCCGGCCTGCCCGTACCCGTCGTCACCTGCGGCGGAACCGGCACTTACGCTATCTCGGGCGCCTATCCAGGCGTTACCGAACATCAAGCCGGTTCATACGTCTACATGGATCCGGGGTACCAGCGTAAGCTTCCCGAATTTGGCCTGGCGTTCAGCGTGCTGTGTACAGTCGTCAGCCGTCCGACTGGGGAGATGGTGATCACGGACGGGGGGCTGCAGGTGCTGGCGAACGACAGCGGCACGCCCGCCGTCAAGGGACGTCCGGATCTTGAATACGTCTATCTTTCGGAGGAGCATGGATCCTTCGTATGCCGCGGCGGCAACCCACCACCGGCCGTTGCCGATGTACTTGAGGTCTATCCTGGACATTGCTGCTCGGCTGCCAACCTGCACGACCTGGTGTACGGGGTGCGTAACGGCGCCGTCGAGACTATCTGGCGGGTTACCGCCCGCGGCAAGTCGCAATAGGGCAGGCGGCCCACTTAGGATGAACCAAAAGGAGAAACCTCTCCGTGCTGATCGTTGACGCCCATCTTGATCTCGCCTGGAACGCGCTCCAGTGGAACCGTGACCTACGCCAGTCTGCCTATACCATTCGCACCCAGGAGGTCGCCGCGGCCGGCCCGGGACGCGGCAAGGGGACAGTAAGTCTGCCGGAGCTACAGCGAGGGCGAGTCGCCCTCTGTTTTGGGACGACATTGGCGCGCTCTACGGGACGGCCCGTCGATCACGTCGACTATCTCTCACCGGCCCAGGCGTGCGCCGCGGCGCAGGGGCATCTCGCCTATTACCGGGCCCTCGTTCAGCAAGGTCATGTCCGCCTGATCTCCAGCCGAAGCGATCTCGACCAGCACATCGGGGACTGGGAGGCATGGGATTCCGTGGACCAACCGGCTCTTGCCGATGCTCCGCCTCTGGGGGTAGTCCTGAGCATGGAAAGTGCCGACCCGCTCCTGCGGCCTGAAGATCTCATTTACTGGTGGGAGTTGGGGGTGCGAGCGATTGGGCCGGCTCACTATGGTCCCGGCCGCTATGCGGGAGGGACGGGCACGGAGTTGGGACTTACGGAGTTGGGCGTAGAGTTACTGGCCGAGATGGCGCGTCTGGGAGTGATCCTTGATGTGACCCATTTGTCGGATCAGTCCTTCCGACAGGCGCTGGATTGCTACAGCGGGCCGTTGCTCGCCAGCCACAATAATTGCCGCGCTCTTGTCCCGCACCAACGTCAGTTCGACGACGACCAGATTCGGGCGATCGTCGCCAGGGGCGGTGTAATAGGCGTGGCGCTCGATGTGTGGATGCTGGAGTCGGGATGGACTCACGGGAGTTCGACTAACGCGGGCCTAGGACTGAGCCGGGTGGTCGACCATATCGATCACATTTGCCAGGTGGCAGGCGGCAGCGGACATGTGGCGATAGGCAGCGATCTCGATGGCGGATTCGGCCGAGAGCAATCGCCGTATGACCTCGACACCATCGCTGATTTGCAGCAGCTGGATGGGCTGTTAACCAGGCGCGGTTATAGCGCTCATGACGTAGGAGCGATCATGCACGGCAACTGGCTTCGGTTATTGCGTCGCGTGTGGCCGGAAGAAGTTTGAGGCTCCCTGAGGGAACCTAACTCACCTCATCAGACAGCCGGCCGCGGCGTTTAAGTTCCTCCACCGGCACGCCGGGTTGTTCATCACCCATTCCACTTAACCTGATCAGACGCTCGCGGAGTCGATTGGGGAAGTGATGGCCAATTGCCTGTCGAGGGCACGAAGCACTTCATCGCGGCGTGCTTCTCCAAGCGGGAGCAATGGAAGTCGCACCTCATCGGTAGCGATGATGCCCTGAGCGGCCAGCACTACCTTGAGGACGGCGACATAATCCGCGGCACCGAGGGCGACATGGATAAAATGGCTTGCGGGGCGATAGGCATGTGCCGCCTCGTCCATGGCCCCACGTTGCACTGCATCCCATACCGTACGCGCAACCGTGGGATAGAAAAGCGGCAGGGCAACCATTGCGCCGTGCGGCCCTTCGGTGAGTTGGTTCCATAAGACAGCGTCATCTCCGCAAAGGACGGTTAGATTGGTGCGTGCTCGCAGTGCGGCAACCTTACCAAGGGTAAGATCGGTCACCTTGATGTGCGTGAACCTGGGTTCAGCCTTCGCCAGTGCCGCGATATCGGTGACCGAGAGAGTGGTGTGGGAAGCAACAGGATTGTCATAGAGGCACAACTGACGATCCGAGAACTGAGCCACCGTCCGCAGATACGCTTCCAATCCCGCCGGAGTGTTGGCAAAATAGTTCGGGACGGAAAGCACGGCGAGATCGGCCTCGACCTCTTTGGCCGCCTGGGACAGCCGCCGCACATTGGGGAGCGCATTGTCGCCGATCGAGACAACGAGGCGATGACGGGCCTGCTTTTGCCGAGCTACGACCTGGAGCGCGATCAACCGTTCCTCAACGGTCAGGCTGGGATGTTCACCTACCGATCCACCTACCAGATAGCCGTCGACATGCGGCGCCAACGCCTGGACCAAGCGACCCAGGGAATCACGATCCACCTCTCCGTTGGCCAAAGGAGTTGGAATAGGGGGGATTAAACCGGTAACTGCCATCCTTGCTTCTCCTCATCACGCAGCATTGCCGCTGCACTCTCGCTATGCAGCATACATAGTTCCATCACGCCGCATTAATCGAGCGATGACACTTGTAGACAGCGGTCCGTGGGAACGTGGACACGAGTGCGCCCGTACAGAGCTGAGCCGGAGCATCGGTTCAGTTCCCCTTCGCGACCAAAGCCGGTTGACCGGCGCACTCGTCCCGGCTATGCTACGGTGATGTGATCACCAGTTCATCGGGTAAGTGGGAGGACATATGGCGCTGGTCGTGCGGCAGCGCTTGAGCGAACAGGTCGCCCAGCATCTCCGTGAGCTGATTGTGGAAGGCGAACTGAGAGCCGGAGAAGCGTTGCCCACCGAGCGGATGCTGGCCCGACGCTTCGGCGTCAGTTCGGTGGTTATTCGCGAGGCGCTCAATTCACTCAGCGTTACCGGCTTGGTCGAGATCCGGCACGGAGTGGGATCCTTTGTCACCACGCCCGATCACTGGCGCATCGAAGAGCCATTCGGCGCCCTGATCCGCGGCGGCCGGGTCGGTTTGGCGCACATGGTCGAGGCCCGCGCCGTCATTGAGATCGAAATGAGCGCCCTCGCGGCGCTGCGCCGAGATGAGGAGGCGATCCAGTTGCTGGACGCGGCGTTGGCTCACATGGCGGCGTCGCTGCACGATCCGGTGGCTAATGTCGAGGCGGATCTGGCGTTCCATCGCGCCCTGGCCACCGGGGCCGACAATCCGGCGCTCTGGATTTTGCTGCAACCGATGCTGGCTCCGATCCTCACCGGCATGTTTCGCGGCACGGCACTTCCCACCGCCACCGCTCGCGCCCTGACCGAACACCAGCGCGTTCACGCCGCTGTCCTGGCCCGCGACGAGGCGGCGGCGCGCCTCGCCATGCGGGCTCATATGGAGACCAGTAGAGTGGAGATCGCCGCTCGGATGGAGGCAACCGATCGTGGGCGCGCCCTGGACCGCGATACGGCGGGGAGGGCTCGTTGATCGGCGGCTCATCGGCGCCGAGGGGCACGCAGCGGATCATGGGGCGCTGAACGGGATCGAAGGGAGGAAGCATGCGAATTACCGAGGTCGAACCGATTGTGCTGCGCCTACCGGACTTGCAGCCTGACGCTTGCGATGGTACACAGGACACCTTGCTGGTGCGAGTGTATACCGACGAGGGGCTGATCGGGATCGGTGAGGCTGATACCTCGCCCGAAGTAGCGCGGGCCGTCGTGCTGGCCCCGATTAGCCATCTGATCGCCCGTGGTCTCCGCGAGGTACTGATCGGCCAGGATCCGTTCGACGTGGTTCGTCTCTGGCACGATATGTACCACGCATCCATCTATTACGGTAGGCAGGGCGTGGCGCTGCAAGCGATGAGCGCCGTGGATATCGCTCTGTGGGACCTGATCGGTCAGGCAAGCGGCCGTCCGGTATGGAGCATGCTCGGCGGCCGGCACCGCGAGCGGGTACGGGTGTACGCGAGCCTGCTGATGCCGGAGCGGCCGGACGAGATTGCTGCTCTGGCGGCGCCGCTCATTCGGCGCGGCTTTACCGCCGTCAAGTTCGGCTGGGGTCCGTTGGGGCGAGATGAAGGGCTGGATGTTGAACTGATCGCCGCGGCACGCCAGGCGATCGGCCCCGACCGCTTGCTCCTCATCGATGCCGGGTGGGCCTACACCGTGAAGAGCGCGGCACGGATCTGTCGGCGCTGGGAACCATACGATCTGTTCTGGCTGGAGGAGCCGCTGCCGCCCGACGATCGGGCGGGCTACGCGCGGCTGTCCGACCTCGTGGACGTGCGCATCGCCACCGGAGAGGAGGAGTCCGGGGTCCGCGCCTTTCGTCGGCTGCTCGAAGAAGGGCACGTGGATATTATTCAGCCCGATGTGTCGCGGGCGGGCGGCTTGACGGAGTGCCGACGCATTGGGGACATGGTCGAGGAATTGCATGCGCGGCTGGTTCCCCACGCCTTCAAGACAGGCATCCTCCAGGCAGCGTCCCTCCACCTTGCCGCCAGTCTGCCGCACGGCGACCTGTGCGAACTGACGGTCCATAGCGGCCCGCTGGCCCGCAGCCTGACCGACCTCGATTTCCTCGATGAACTTAACCCGGATGGTACGGTGACGATTCCGTCGTCGCCGGGATTGGGGGTGCTGCTCAACGAAGAGACCGTCACGCGTTACCGCTTGACCTAGTACAACTTGGCTTACGTTTCCTCGCGCTTGTAGGAACCCAACGGAACTGCCAAGGTATTTGGGCCGTGCTGTACTAGTAGATAGACCTTTGCCTAGGTGGCCTTATCCAAACCCGAAGTTTGATTCAGGGAGGCCGATCATGCAGTTATCACGTAGACAATCGCTACGGGGCGCCGCCGCGCTCGCCCTGGCAGGCGTACCCGCTCTGGAGGCGGCGTCCAGGCAGGCGGTTCGCGCCGCGGGCAAAACCACACTCACCATGTGGTGGTGGGGAGAGCAAGAGGCGCAGGGCGCCAAGGGCTGGATGACGGAAAGCATTCGACTCTACGAGAAGGCTCATCCCGATATCGCGATCAACGCCGTGTTGCAGACGACCAGTGGCCTGGTGCCTTCCTTTGAGACGGCCGCCAAGGCGCATCGCGGCCCCGATATTCAGTACCTCTGGGGCGGCATCAATACGTTAGCCGAGGCATGGCCCGGCTACCTGGCGCCAATCAGCGATTACATTCCGGCCGGCGAACTCAAGCATTACCTGAACACGGCCGAGGATACCTACAACGGCAAGATCTGGAGCGCCCCCTGGTATACCCAGCCATCCTTCCCATTGCTCTACAACAAAGACGACTTCAAGAAGGCCGGCCTCGATCCGAATCATCCGCCCCGCAGTTGGGCCGAGTTCATGGCGGCCTGCGCCAAACTCAAGAAATCCGGGGTTATCCCCATCGCGGGCGGCTTACAAGACGGTTTTTACGGCGGCTGGCTCTTTGCCCTGCTGGGCGGCCAGAACCTCGACAATGCCAGGCAGATGATGGATGCGGCGATCGGCAAGGCCGATATCACCTCCCCCAAATACAGTGAGTGGTGGTCGAAGCTGGGCGAGATGCGCGACAAGGGCTACTGGAATAACGATATCGACTCGCTGCAGTTGTATCAGGCCCAGAACCTGTTTGTGCAGGGCAAGGCGGCCATGACGAACGTCGCGGGCTCCGATATCCGAAAGTTCGTCAAGCAGGTGGGGATCAACAAGGTAGGTGTGATGCGCATGCCGGTATACGGTACCGGCAAACTGGCCAATACCTTCGGCAGTACGTCGCAGACCCTGTCCATTCCGGCCTTCTCGCAGCATAAGCAGGAGGCGGCCCAGTTTATCATGTATCTGCATACTCCGGAGCGCATGGTGGCCTTCTACCGTGAAACCGGCTCTATTCCGGCCGACGATCGCTTCCCACGGGCCATGATCACCTTGCCTCAGCAGAAGCTGATCTTCAACTGGATGGTCAACCAGGGTGGTCCCTACCTGGAGAACTTCATCCCGGTCGAGCTGGACAGCGATGGGAACTTCGCGGGCACGCAGAAGCTCTTCGCGGGCGACAGCGTGAGCAGTGTGGTTTCCCTACAGGCAAGCGTGCTCAATAAGTGGCATCGCACCGCCCCCGGTGAGGTAGCGGCCTTCCAGAACTGGGCGAACAAGGGCTAAGGCGCGATGGGCGCCCCGACGACGGCCGTTCGGCGGCCCAAGGGTATGGCGCGGCGGGTCGGTGCATGGCTCCGGCCCGTGCCGTATCTGTTGCCCGCCGTCGCCGCCATCGTGCTCATCTTCGCTTACCCCCTGGTTCACCTGGTACGGGAAAGCACTCAGCAGAGCTACGGCGGGATCACGACCGACGTTGGTTGGTCGAACTACCAATTCGTGCTCACCGACAGCGATTTCATTACGGCGGTGAGCCATAACCTACTCTTGCTGCTCTGCGTGCCCGTCCTGATCGTGCTGTCCATCTGTTTCGCCGTGTTGCTGCACGAAACGACGCGCGGGCGCGGCCTGTACGCCACCGTGCTCTTCCTGCCCTACATCCTCGCCGTGCCGGTGGTGAGCGTGCTGTTCAATTACCTCCTCCAACTGAACGGCGGCCTAAATACCGTGCTCCGAGCGAGCGGACTCGGCTTTCTGGCCCACGATTGGTTGGGCAGCGAGACCTGGGCGCTGCCCTCCCTGATGGGCGTGATCGTGTGGAAAGAGCTGGGTTTCGGGATCATGCTCTTTTACGCGCGCATGCTGTCGCTGCCCACTGAATTGTGGGAGGCGGCACGGGTGGACGGCGCCGGTTGGTGGCGCATGCACTGGCATATTACCCTACCGCAGCTGCGCAACATGATTGAGTTCTATGCGGTAGTGGAGAGCATCACCATGCTCAGCTGGGTCTTTGCCTATGTCTACGTGATTTCGAGCGGCACGGGCGGTCCCGGCACCAGTACGCTGGTGACCGAACTGTACATCTATAAGAATGCATTCGGCTATGGGACCAATAACCTCAACCTTGCCTCAGCGGCGGCGACCGTCCTGTTTGTGGGGACGGTAATCCTGATGTTCGTGAACTTCAGGGTACGGCGAGTGGAATTGCATGCATAGGTCAGGATCTTGGGGGCTGGTAGGAGGGCTCTAGGCCCTCCACCTCAGCACTACACGGATAGAGGAGAGACGCGCGTGGTAGGGCAGGCGGAGGCGGCGAAAGGCGGGCGGGCGGGCAAGCGGCGGCTTGGCGGAGCGGTGCGTCAGATCCTCCTTCTGGCGGCGTGCGCTCTGGCGCTGCTGCCGGTCTACGCCATGTTGACCGCCGCGTTCAAGGGGCAGAACGATTATCTGGCCCACCCCCTTTCTCTACCCATTTCCCCTGCCGGAGCGGCCTTCGCCACCGCATTCGGCAGCGGCTTTCCGCGGTGGCTGGCCAACACTATCCTGGTGGCGGGCGTCTCGGTCCTGGTCACCATGGTGTTCGCCGTGCTCGCCGCCTATGCCTTCAGCCGCCTACCGTTTCCCGGCCGGGGCGTGAGCTTCACCTTGATGATCAGCCTGATGGTAGTGCCGCCCATCGTCATGCTGATTCCCCTATTCGAGCTGATGGCCGACCTCAATCTGGTGAACACGTACGAGAGCGTGATCGTGATCTATGCCGGTCTGATGTTGCCCTTCTCGATCTATCTCTTGACCAGTTTTTTCAACACCATTCCTCGCGAGTTGCTGGAGGCGGGCTCGATTGATGGCGCCGGTCATTTTCGCGCCCTGATCTCGATCGTGCTGCCCCTGGCCCTGCCCGCCCTGGTTACCCTGGGTATCGTCAACGTGCTCTGGGCGTGGAATGAATTGCTGATCGCTCTGGTGCTCCTGCAGGACGACAACATGAAAACGCTCATGGTGGGGATTACTATATTCCAGTCCCACAACAACCTCAATGTGCCGGTAACCATGGCCGGTCTGCTGATCGCCACCGTACCGATAGTCGTCCTCTACCTGGGTGGGCAACGGTTCTTCGTGCAGGGGCTGGCGGCAGGCGCGGTGAAAGAGTAAATGGTCCCCACCATCCAGGAGGAAGTGGTATGAGCGGGCGAGTGTTGATTACAGGGGCGGCGAGTGGTATCGGGCGCGCCGCGGCTCGGCTTCTGGCAGGCACGGGTTGGACCGTGATCGCGCTCGATCGCCACGAGCCGGGGCTGCATGCCCTGGGGGAGGAACTTGGCTCGCGGGTGATTCCGCGTGTACTCGATCTGGGCGATCTCACCGAGCATACCGCGCTTGACCTGGACGGCCCATTGTCGGCCCTGATTCAGTGTGCCGGCGTCTTTCAGCCGGCGGACTTCCTCACCGATCCCCTGGTAGAATGGCGCCGCGTGTTTGCCGTCAACTTCGAAGCCGCTCACCTGCTGGATCGGCTGATCGCGCCGGCGCTGATCGCTAACGGCGGCGGGTCCATCGTACATGTGACCAGCATCCATGCCTGGCTATCGGAAAATCACAGTAGCCACTACGACGCGGCGAAGGGAGCGCTCTCGGCGCTGACCAGAACACTGGCGATTGAGCTTGCGCCGCACAATATCCGGGTCAACGCGGTAGCCCCCGGATTCGTACGCACGCAAATGTCGATCGTGGACGGGGTCGATGAACTGGAAAGCGAGCTCTTTCGCACCCACTACGCGGGACGGCGCCGCATCCCCCTGGCGCGCGCCGCCGAGCCGGAGGAAATTGCGGCGCCGATTGCTTTCCTGGTCAGTCCCGGCGCTTCCTACATCACGGGGGCGACCCTGGTCGTGGATGGCGGGCTGAGCGTCACCTTCTAGGAACAACAAGTGAGGCGGCACACATGCCAGAGCGGTTCATCGCAGACCGCGCGCCTATGATGAGGTCGTCGCGTTTTTTACCGATGGTCCCAATAGCAACTGCAAGCGGCTGTAGCGCACCTATGCATGACCGGGCCGCGATACATCCTGTTTTGCGTAGTTCGGGCACCGGTCGGTACCCGATCGGGTTGGCGGGTTCACGCGGACCGTCGGTGTCGCTCCACATAGTCCCGGAGCACACGGTTGATGGTCGTTTGATATTTCTCCCCATCTGTTGCGCGCGCTCTGAACCAAGCGATCACATCCGCATCGAGTCGTAGGGTCAATTGTTTCTTTATAGGCCGGTAAAAGAGCCCACGACGTGCATCGCTCCAGTCGCCAACCTCCGGCATCTCATCGAGGTCAATATCCGCATCAGGGAGCCGAGCGAGAGCATTTATGTCTGCCTGTTGCGCGGGCGTCAACTCACTGGAATTCTCCGCATTCATCTGCCTTCCTTTCATGTGCCGTGGCCCTTCGAGGGCTAATGATCCGACCGATGCCATCCTCGGTTTCGGGCCACGTATGGACGACGAAGACGACGACGTTCCCAATTATCCCCATGGTTTGCCATCGATCTTCGAGAGAATAGGGATCTCGCCGGGATATGGAAAGGATCCTGATCCTCGCAAAACTCCGATTGTGTTCTGAATCAGCTTAGTGCAGTATTCCAAATCTTACCGGGCGCTCGATGGGCAGGGCCATGCTCGCCTGATCACCAGTCGAGGCGATCTCGATCGCCACACTGGGGAATGGGAAACCTGGGACTCCACGGATCATCCGGCTCTTGCCGGATGCTCCATAGCTCGGCGTGCTCCCGAGCATGGAAAGCGCCGATCCGATCGTACGGTCCGAAGATCTGACCGACTGGTGGGAGTTGGGAGTACGGGCGATTGGGCCGGCTCATTATGGTCCCGGCTGCACTGCTTCCTATAGCGTACGCACCACCGCGGCTAAAACCTTTGCTGCTCGGCCCGTTCCCGTCAACGTGTCGGTCGATGCAAGCTCTTGGCCGACCGGTCGGCCTGACCACTTATCCTCGGGTTGGCGTAAGCTTAATACAACAGGTATGGTGAACGTTCAAAAGGGGGAACATGCATGGCCTCGTGGGTGTGGAACGCCGGAGCGCTGGCCGGGGTAGTGGGTGCGGCGGCCGGCCTGGGGACGCTGACGGCACGCCGTTTGGCCCGCGGCCCCTTACCCGAGACCAGCGGTACCCTGCACGTTCCCGACCTGCACGGCCCCGTGCTGATCGAACGCGATTCCTGGGGAATTCCCCATATCCGGGCCGAGCACGCCGAGGATCTGTACTTCGCGAACGGCCTCGTCCACGCACAGGACCGCTTCTGGCAGATGGAAATCAACCGGAGGGTGGGGAACGGCACGCTGTCCGAACTGTTCGGCACTATCTCGCTTGAAGCGGATCGGCTGATGCGCCGGCTTGGCTTACGCCGTGTGGCCGCCGAGGAGGTCCGCCTCTTGCCTGACGAGACGAGCGACTTGTTGACCGCTTATTGTCGCGGTGTCAACTACTATCTGGCGCGCCGGCCCAGTCGTCTGCCGCTGGAGTTCAGTTTCGTGCGCGCCATGCTGCCCCCCATGCTCCATTGGCGGCCCGAGCCCTGGGAGATCGCCGATTCTCTGGTGTTCGGCAAGGTGATGGCCCTGGGCCTCTCCTCCAATTGGTCCTCCGAGCTGGTGCGTTCCGCCCTGCTGGAGCGCCTTGGTCCCGAGCGCACGGCCGCGCTCGAGCCGACCTATGCGGGCGGGGCGCCCCTGGTCCTCGAGGGCGCACATGTACCGGATACGCTGATCCGCCGCCTGCGGGAGTCGTATCTGGAACTGCAGCCCTTTCTGACCGCCACCGGTGTGGGCGCCGGCGGATTCAGCAATAATTGGGTGGTGGCCGGTTCACGGACGGCGCGCGGCAAACCGCTGCTCGCCAACGATCCGCATCTTACCTTGCAGATGCCCTCCATCTGGTACGAGCTGGAACTGACCGGAGGCGGCTTTGACGTGGTCGGGGCCGGCTTCCCCGGCGCGCCGGGCGTGGTAATCGGCCACAATCGCCATATCGCCTGGGGGATGACCGCGGCTTGTCTCGATGTGCAGGATCTGGTCATCGAGCAGATCAACCCCGAGAACCCGGCCCAATATCGATACCGCGATCAGTGGCGGGCCGGTCGGCTGGTGCGCGAGGAGATACAGGTGCGAGGGCGGAAAGAGCCGGTCGTGGAGGAGGTGCTGATCACCGATCATGGCCCTGTTATCAGCCCGAGCCTCCCTGGCGAGGATCGCGCGCTCGCCCTTCGCTGGACCGCGCTGGAGCCGGGCACTCTGGTTCAGTCCGTACCGGCTTACAACCGAGCGCGCGATTGGTCGGAGTTCACGGAGGCGCTGCGCCTCTGGGATGTGCCCTCGCACAACTTCGTCTATGCCGACGTGGAAGGAAATATCGGCTATTACACTCCCGGCAACGTGCCGGTACGTTCGCGCGGCACGGGCGCCGTCCCCGTGCCGGGTTGGACCGGCGAGTACGAATGGGCCGGGGCTATTCCCTTCGAGGAGCTTCCCCATGCGTACAATCCGCTCAGTGGGCAAATTGTCACCGCGAACAATCGGCTGGTGGGCGACGATTACCCGCATCATCTGGGTGAGGATTGGTTGCCCGGGTACCGAGCCGAGCGGATCACCGATCTGCTGAACGACCGGCACGACTTGACGGTGGACGACTTTCGCCGGATCCAACTGGACCTCTATTCGCTGCCCGGCCGGGAAGCTGCCGCCGTGCTTGCTACGCTGCGTGGTGAAACGCCGCTGGAGGAAGCGCTGCTCCGTGAGGCGGCCCAGTGGGACGGTTATCTGACCGCCGATACCGTCGGCGGCTGCATTTGCCTGGTGTTTCAGCATCATCTGGCCCGAAGCGTCTTCGGGCCGATTCTGGGTGACCTGACCGAGACCTATCTGGGACTCGGCAGTTCCCGGGTACTGCCTCGAAATGGCTTTTACAGCCGGACCTTGCCGCTCCTCTACGATCTGGCGCGGTCTCGAGACGACGAGTGGTTTGTCCGGATGGGCGCCCCAGATCATACCTGGGACGATACGTTCCACGAAGCGCTGCGTGCCACGATCGCCTTCCTCCGTGAACGCCTGGGCAACGAGATATCCGGCTGGCGCTGGGGGCGCCTGAACAAGTTGGCATTCAACCACCCAATCGGCATGTTCGGGCCGCTCAGTCGGCTGTTTAGTCGTGGTCCGTTTGAGATGGGCGGCGACGACAATACGGTGGCGGCCGCCGCGTTGCCTCTCTACAGCCCACACGACCCGAACGGTTGGGCGGCATCGTACCGCCAAATCGTGGATCTGGGCGAACTCGGTAGGTCGATTTCGATCCATACAACCGGGCAATCCGGCCATCCGGCCGGCGAGCACTATGACGATATGATCATCCCCTGGCGGGACGGCCGTTACCATCCGATGTCACTCCCGGAGGGCGACATTCGGCGCGAGATGGGTGGCCGGTTGCTGCTGGAGCCGGGGCCGAACGATGGGAGCCGGCAGCCGAGCTGAAGGTTTGCCCCTCGGAGAGGTTTCAGGGCATCCTACTACTACGAGTAGGGCGAGGCACGGCTAAAAGGGGAAGAGGCATACCATACATGGGCAGGGATGTTGTCGCGCCGGCTGATCCTCCCATGCGCCATGTGGACGTTCAACAATTCAAGAGCGCACTCAGTTCCTTCGCCACCGGGGTGACCATTGCCACCACCGCCGCGGCAGACGAGCTGCACGGGGTTACCGCCAATGCCGTAATGTCCGTCTCGCTTAATCCGCCGCTCACGGCGCTGTGCATTCAGCAAGGTACACGTATGCATTCCGCCATGCAGCGGAGCGCTAACTTCGCACTCAGTGTGTTGGCCCTCGATCAGGAGGATGTGGCACGCTACTTCGCCGATTCGTCCCAGCCACACGGCACGATTGCCTTTAGCCTGTTCGGCAGCCGGCCCGGCCCCACCGGCGCACCGCTGCTTGATGCGGCTCTGGCTCATGTGGATTGCCAAATCGTCGAGGTCTACCCGGCCGGAGACCATATGCTCTATCTGGGCCGGGTAGTCTACGCGGCGGCGCGCGCCGACGGTGAGCCGCTTCTCTATTACCGAAAGCGGTTCCTGGCGAAGTAAGGAAGGTCCCTGCCCTTCCTTACCTCGGTGCGCGGATGGAAGGACCCAACCTCAGCGGAGCGGGGTGGGTGCGGCCTCAGTCAATGGAAACTCCCCCGTGCGCACGATATGTCCGCATTGCCCGTTCACGCAATGCAGGAAGGTGCGCTTTATTTTCACTCCCCCGCCTCCCTCGATGATCGTTTCATCGGGGATCATGGGGAATCCGCACACCTTACATTTTCGCGGCCCTCCCGCGTCTCGCTTTGCCATGCTTCTCTCCAATGTTGACTGCTGTCCCGCCCAGGTTATTGACAGGGGGGGCTATCCTCTGTTAGTCTGGGCGGCAGGTTACCCGGTGCGAATATGGGACAGTGCTATGAACCAATCTTGGATGGTAAACCCCTTAAGGTAGAGGTACGATTTGCGGACGTTCGCGGCAATCCTCGTCTTATCGACGTATCTTTGCAGCCTCTGCATCGGTTTCTCTTCGGCACTCGCATCTTCCCCGCGCGACAATACTAGCACAGGCGGGGCTCCCTACGCCACCTCCTTCATCTATCCGGTGGGAGTTGAAACGCTACAACCCACCTGGACCTCCGGCAACAGCAACGGCTACTTCATCACTCAGGGCTTCAATACCTCGTGCGACCCCACGCTGAATCAGGGCTTTTACTTGTACGGCACGTACTTCTGCGGCCATACGGGCGTGGATCTGGCTTCCTCCACCGCCAGCGCGGCGATCCATGCCACGGCGGCAGGGGTCGTGGTAGCGGCAGGTTATAACTCCGGTTACGGGGTGATGGCCCGCATCCGGCATTATTTGCCCGACGGCAGCATCATGTACTCTCAATACGAGCACATGGCTTACGGCAGTCTGGCTGTCTATGTGGGACAGGTTGTCGCTCAGGGGCAGCAGATCGGTCTGGTCGGCGCAACCGGCTTCGCGACCGGCGCCCATCTGCACTTTGAGATCAAGAGCGTGGACGAGGACGGCTGGGGTTATACCTTCGGCAACTCCAGTCTGATCACGGGCTATGTAGATCCTCTCCCCTTCGTGGCCTCTCATCAGGCCCAGCCTGCTTCCTATATCAATACGTCGGGCCGCGCCGTTCAGGTCTTCCCAACCGAATCGGAGGGCATCCTCAGTACCTTCCTCAAGAGCTATAAGCACTACGTGACGGTCAAGGTGAGTGACGGTCTGCATGTTCGATCCGGCCCCGGTCTGAAATATTCGATTCTCGGCACCACCTTGCGTGGCGCGAAGCTTGCCTACATCAGCACGAAGGGGAAGTGGGTCCAAGTCTCGTTGCCTCAGCATGTACGTGGATGGGTCAACGTCCAGTATCTCGCCGGCTACCAGAATTGGGATGCCAAGGCGAAGGCCGGCGGCCCGACCTGGCCGCCTGCCGGAAAGCTGGTCGCTACGGTAGACGTGGCCGGTGTCGGCTTGAACGTGCGTTCCGGTCCAGGGGCGAGCCATTCGATCGTCTCGGCTGTTTATCAGCATGACAAGGTGGTATTGCTTTCACGAACCACGAACTGGGCCAAGGTGCTGACCAACGACGGCACGCGCGGCTGGGTGCTGCGCCAGTACCTGGATGAGCCGGGTCTGCCCATCCCCCACCGCGTACGCTATCTGGTGTCGAAGCCCGCCGAACTCCACGTGCGTACCGGGCCTGGCTTGACCTATCCCACCACGGGGTCGGTGTACAGCGGTACGAAGATGCAATTGGTGAAGAATACGCCGCACTGGGTCGCCGTCATCCTGCCCGGTGATACCACCGGATGGGTGGCCCGTCAGTACACGGTGCCCGCGAAGGTCAAGGCGCCTGCCAAAACCAAAGCGCCCGCGCAGCCCGAGACGTTCGCCAAGGCCGCCGCGAAGACCAGTTCCCATGCCGCCAAGGTTCCCGCCCACAAAGCGCCCGCCAAGGCTCCCGCTCACAAAGCGCCTACCAAGACCGTGATCAAACCTGGCCAGGCGACGTTTGTCACGGTGCAAGCGTCCTACTTGAATATCCATAGCGGTCCCAGCCAGACCCACCCGGTTATTGCCGAGGTGCGCGGGCAGACCACCCTTCAGGTGCTGGCGCTCACCACCAACTGGGTCAAGGTCGCGTTGCCCGCGTCCCAGATCAACGGCTGGGTGCTGCGCCGCTATACCCTCTAAGCTGGTACCCTGAAGGCAGATATGCTCCCCGCCCATGAGGAAAGGGCGCCGCTGCCGTCATGGTGATTGGTCGTGAGGAACTGGAGGCGCGTGAGTGCGTCAATCTGGCTCCCTACGCCCAATTCAGCGCGGCATCGCGCGGCCGAAAGGTTGGTGAAGCCCACGATCCGTTTCGTACGGCCTTTAGCCGCGATCGGGACCGCATCGTTCATTCATCGGCCTACCGCCGACTGGGCAACAAGACGCAGGTATTCGTCACGATGGAAGGCGAGTACTATAGGACGCGTCTGACCCATACCGAGGAAGCAACTCAGATCGCCCTTACCGCGGCCCGTGCCCTGGGCCTCAACCCTGAATTGACCGAGGCGATTTGCCGAGTCCATGATCTAGGGCATGCGCCCTTCGGCCACGCGGGCGAGGCGGCGCTGGCCGAATGTATGCGCGAGGACGGCGGCTTCGAGCACAATGCGCAGACCTTGCGCATTGTGGATGTGCTCGAGCGCGAGTACCCCGACTTCCCCGGCATGAACCTCTGCTGGGAGACCCGCGAAGGGATCGCAGGCCATGGCCATGCCGATCTTACCGGTCCCGACCGGGAGTTTACGGCCTTTCCCCAGCCAAGCCTGGAAGCTCAGATTGCCGATGCCGCCGACGCCATCGCGTATGGTTGCCACGATCTCGACGACGGTCTGGCGGCGGCGCTCATGCATTGGGAGCAAATTGAAGCGCTGCGCCCCGAGTGGTGGCTGAGCATCCGGGATGAGATCGCGCCCCTTACGGCCGGGTTGGCCCCGGATCTGGCCCGCCGCCTGCTCAAACGGCACCTCCTCAACCTGCTGGTGAGCGACCTCATTCACGAAACCGCGCGCGTGCTTCGTGACCTGGCGCCTGCCACGGCCGACGCCGTCCGCGAACATCCAATCGCGATCCCCACGTTTTCAGCCGAGGTCGGTGCCCTTCGCGAGTCCTTACATGCGTTTCTCACCACTCACCTGTACCACCACTACCATGTTGAGACCATGTGGGTGAAGGCTCGAAGGCTTATCATGGACCTGTTCGGAGCGCTCGACCAGACGCCCGAACAGTTGCCGCCCGCGGTCGGCGTCCGCATTGAGCAGGGGACGCCGCGCCGCCGGGTAATCTGCGACTACATTGCTGAAATGACTGATCGCGGCGCCATACAAGAGCATCGCCGCCTATTTCAATTCGACTTGCACGTACTTCCCTAGTCGGGCTGAATGCCTATTTAGTGGATTGTCACGGGCGAAAGGCCCGCGTATACTCTTAGCGGGCTTGAGTCACGAGCCGCCGGAATAGAAGATCGAAGAACAGCATGATCGATCGCCACGTCGCTCCTTACGGGGAGCTCGAGACCGGTCTGAAGTATAAGGATGTTCTTCGACCGATTGGCGCCTACCTCGACTTTCTCCGTGCCCGTTACGTGACGGTGGCCGAGACGGAAGAGGGCTTCCTCTGGCACTGTTATCCTGATGGCGATCCGACCAAACCCAGGAGTGGGGTCATTGAGCGCGAAAACGTGGATTCTCTCCGGGAGGAGATCGCGGCGGCGGTTCAGTCGTCGCGGCGCCGCTGGTTCGGCGCCCGCGCCAAGCGGCTACAGCCGGATCGCAGCGCCTGGCGGCGAAAGTCGGCTTGCCCGGAAGGCTACCAGGAGGCCCTGCGCGTGCTGAGCGCGAAGCTCGACGATCGGTGCGCGGTAAATATCCTGATCATTGAACAAAAGGACTGCCTCGCCGTTCGCTATCACGGCGTCGTCCCGATGTATCTACGGATCAACGCGGTTCGCTCCGACGCGATCTCCAGCTTCCGCGACGAAGAGTTTAGCGGCAAGGAGATCGGCGAATTGACCGCTCTCGCCCGTTCGCACCGCGGCGATCGCTACTATTACCGCGGCTGAGCGAGTGAAGAAACAGGGTGCTTGCTTCGCGATGACGGGACGGCAGTTGGTGCTGCTGGTTCGCGGCGGTTTGCTGCGGTGGCGCCTGGAAACCTATGGCCTGTATATGCCCTCGTTGCCCAACGCACGGCCGTGGTGGCGTTTCAACCTTCGCGCCCTTGGCGGCTTGCTGCGCCATGGGCGAGCCTACGACCGCTGGCTTCGCGAGATGCGCTCTCTCTGCGGCGCGGGAGCGTCAGAGTGGTGGAGGACACGGCTGGACAACCGCGTTGGGCCATGGGCGGCCTACATTGAGGCGGAAAGCCGCGGAGAAGCCGAGTAGTGCCGACGCCGTTCCTGCTCGCCACCACGAATGCCGCGAAGCTGGAACGGCTGCGTTGGCTGGTGGAGGGCCTGCCCTATCGCCTGCTCACGCCGCGTGATCTCACCTCCCTGGAGTATCCCGACGTGCCCGAAGATGAGGGGGATTTCGCGGCCAACGCGGCCCAGAAGGCGGGCCGCTGGTCCGCGGCGGCAGGCGGCATCCTTACCCTGGCCTCCGACGGAGGCATGGCTATCCCGGCGCTGGGTACACGTTGGAACGCGGTGCGGACGCGCCGGCAGGCGGGAGCCGGCGCCAGTGACGACGACCGCATCCGCCACCTTCTGAATCTCATGCGCGGGATGCACGGCGAGGAGCGCCGCGTGGTCTGGCATGAGGCAATCGCCTTGGCCCGGGCAGGTGTGGTGCTTGCGGCGTGGGTGGAGCAGGGCGACGGAGGACTGGTGGTGGAGGAGGCACCCGATGTGGGAGCCGAGCGCGGCTTCTGGACCGAACGGGTGCGTTGGTATCCCGCGCTCGGCAAACGGCTGTGCGAACTTACCGATCAGGAGCGCGAGCGGGTACACGACGTGTGGCCGCGCCTGCGCTCACGCATCCGCGCCGAACTTCCCGCCCCTACCGTCGGGAAATGAACCATGATCCTGAAGCACGGCATCACGATCTGTGCTGCCCTGCGCAAAATAGTGCGGGACCACTTGTGGTCGCGGCTACGCTGTGCTAGGATAGTGCTCTACCTGAGCAACACCGCCGAGTTCGCGTAGGAGGCACGAGATCCGCACCAGTGTTTAGACGCTACGCAGACTGGGGGTTGGAGCAATCCGGCAGCCGGCAGGCGTGACGACTGGACACCGCCGACAGAGCGTGATGCGAGGACGCAGCGGAATACCGCGCATCACATCGAACC
>JAICHN010000038.1 GCA_025924845.1 Chloroflexota bacterium
CGCCGCCCTGGCCGGGGCGGCCTACGCGCGCACCCGAGCGCGAGAGTTACGCGCCGGCGACCTTGTTCTCATCCACTGCAACTCGTACATTGACGGCTACTGGACCGACATTACCCGGACCTACTGTTTGGGGGAGCCGGACGAGCGTCAACGCGCCATGTACGCGGCGGTATTCGAGGCAAGAACGGCCGCCCTTGCCGCCATCCGCCCCGGCGCGCGGGGGAAGGAGGTGGACCGGGCCGCGCGCGACGTGCTCACCGCCCACGGTTTCGGGCCGCGGTTCACGCACGGCCTGGGCCATAACGTCGGCTTCTCGGCGATCAGCACGGAGTTCCCGCCCCGCTTGCATCCGGCCTCGGACGATTGCCTGGAGGTCGGCATGACTTTCAACCTCGAGCCCGCGATCTACATCGAGGGCTACGGGGGTATGCGCCACTGTGACGTGGTCACGCTGGGCGCCGGCGGGGCGGAAGTACTCACCGCATTTCAGGACAGCCGCGAGCAACTCATTCTTCCCGATCAGACCGCGCCTGCCCTTAATGAAGGCATTACTGATGCATGAGTGGTAAGGTTAAGGCGAGTCGTTCGCGTTTAGCGCCGCATGGCCGGCGAACGGCCGTATGGGAAAAGACGAAGAGGATGGGTGCCGTGAGGTCGGACCAAGGCATACAGTCCAGGCGCGAGGAGAGCGCGCCCACTCCGGTCGCCAGAGAGCGCGCCGCGGCGTTCTGTGAGCGGTTTGGGATGGAGATCCCGATTCTGGCGGCGCCGATGGCGGGCGCCTGTCCGCCCGCTTTGGCGGCGGCGGTCGCGAACGCGGGCGGCATGGGCGGCATGGGCGCTCTGGGCACGTCGCCGGAGGGGATTATAGAGTGGGTCAATCAATTCCGGGCGCGGAGCGACGGCGCCGTGCAACTGAATCTCTGGATACCGGACCCGCCTCCACCGCGCGATGCGGCGGCCGAGGAGCGCGTGCGCACCTTCCTTGAGCAGTGGGGACCGCCGGTTCCCGCCGCGGCGGCCCATGTTGTCCTACAGGACTTCGACCAGCAATGCGAGGCTATCCTGGCAGCCTCGCCCCGTGCTGTCTCCTCGATCATGGGTGTATTTCCGGCCCCGTTCGTGGCGAAGCTCAAGGATCAAGGCATCGCGTGGTTCGCCTGCGCGACCACACTGGCAGAAGCGAAGCAGGCGGAGCACGCGGGGGCCGATGCCGTGGTCGCCCAGGGCTTCGAGGCCGGTGGGCATCGAGGGTCGTTCGATCCTGATGCGGCTGAACGGCAGACCGTGGGTTTGTTCGCCTTGCTGCCCAGGCTGGCGGACAAGCTTTCCATCCCGATCATCGCCACCGGCGGGATCGGAGACGGCCGGGGCCTTGCCGCCGCCCTGACCCTCGGCGCGAGTGCGGTCCAGGTCGGCACCGCTTTCCTGCGCTGTCCCGAGGCCCAGACCGATCCCACCTGGGCCAATGCGCTGGCCGATCTGGAACCCGAGGCCACGACACCCACACGGACACTGACCGGTCGCCTGGCCCGGGCCGTACGCACCGAGTACGTCAACGCCGCCGAACGGCCGGAGGCGCCGACCCCGCTGCCTTATCCCGTGCAGCGAGGCTTGACCGCACCGATGAAGGAAGCAGGGCGGCAAGCCCGGGATATTCAGCGCATGCAACTCTGGGCAGGCCAGAGTGCCGCGCTGGCGCGAGCCGAACCGGCCGCCGATGTGGTGCATCGTCTGTGGACCGAGGCGCGGCGGCTCCTGCCGTGATGTTGGGCATGCACGGGGGCTCTGTTGCAGTAAGCGTCTCGTCCGAGTAAATGCTTCGCCACGCATGTAGCCGCCGGCAGCCTCGTGGAAAAAGCGAAACCCCGGGACCATCACCGACCCGAAGGTCGGGAGAGGATTACCCGGGGACTGTACTTATAGTTTACCCTATGCTATGCCCAAGTCACAAAAGGATCTCTTCGTCTCGCTCAGTCTCGTCTACTCACCCGAGCGTCTCGACACCTACCGCCGAGCGGGGGATGACGATGCCGCTGTGATCGCGCGCTATCTGTGGAACACCCTGCTCAGTGAGGCGCTCTATCCAACGCTCCAATCCCTGGAGTTGGCCCTGCGCAACAGCCTCCATACGACAGTAGCGCGCGCCTACGGACAGGCCGACTGGTACGATGACACTCCAGCGATCCTGCAGGCGCGGCAGCAGAACATGGTCGCTGACGCCAAGGCGAAGCTGCAGGCCGCGGGTAAGCCGATCACCGCAGGGCGCGTCGTGGCCGAACTCCCTTTCGGCTTCTGGACCAGCCTATTCAACGTCTATTATGAGACAAAGGGCAGCAATGACCCGCGCCTGTGGCCGCGTCTGCTGATCGCAGTGTTCCCGCACATGCCCCGCCGTATCCGCACGAGGCGGACGGTCTCTCGCACCTTTGACAGCGTACGTCACCTACGTAACCGAGTGTTTCACCACGAACCTATCTGGAACAACACTCGGTTGCTACAGCAGCACCGCGAGGTTCTTGACGCTATTCGCTGGATCAGTCCGGATCTCCACGAGGCCGTGGGCCTGATCGATCGCTTCCCGACGACGTATGCCGAAGGCGTACGGCCATGCCGGGTACTTTTAGAGCAGATTATCGTGCCATAGTAGCGGCTAACTTAACCTTGGCGCATCACCCCGTACCCCGGTCGTGCGTATACTACAGGGGAGGACTTCGGCGCCGTGCCGACGGCATCCTCTATGTAGCATGGGCTTTCTCGCGTAAACTGACGCGGTAGGCCAATCGATCGGAGGAACACGATGAACATGCTCGGTCTGGTCCGTCTGATAAGTTCCCTCGTTGGACCCTCGATACCGCGGGATGGGCTGGTCGGCATCGCCCATCGGCGGCGCCGGCCCCGTCATCCAAGGCCACACCCGCCCAAGAAGTAGAGTCTCGTATTCATGCATACGGAGTCGAGCGGGAGGTGCGATCCGCCCGGCTCCCGCCGCCTCACTGCCTTAACCTTCTTGCTCCTGCTGTTCAGCGTTGCCCGCGGCGCCTGATTATGGATGAGGCCGAACGGACCCGATAGGAGATTCCGCCCCATGTCGACGGCCGAGGCTGCCCGGCGAGTCAAGATCCTGGCCACGATTGGCCCCGCATCCGCTTCGCCCGCGCAACTCGCAGCGCTATTGGGCGCCGGCGTGGACGCCGTGCGCCTGAATATGTCGCATGGTACGCACCGGGAGCATGCCGCCGTAATCGCCGCCGTGCGCCGGCTGGCCGAGGAGATGGGGCGCTCGGTCCCCGTGCTGCTGGATCTTCAGGGACCAAAAATACGCACTGGTCCCCTGATTGGCGGCACGCCGGTACTCCTGGCCGACGGCGACTCGTTTACCATCACCACTCGTTCCGTACCGGGCGATGCGGCGTGTGTTTCCACCACCTACGATCGCCTGCCCCAGGATGTGCGGGCCGGTGAGACCATTCTGCTCAACGATGGACTCCTTGCCCTGTACGTTACCGCCACGACGGAAACCGATGTAATCAGCCGTGTCGTGCATGGCGGCATACTCGGCGAACACAAAGGGATCAATCTGCCGGGCACGGCGATTAGTGCGCCGGCATTAACCGCCAAGGACGAGGAGGATCTGGCATTTGGCCTGGCGGAGGCGGTGGATTACGTCGCGCTCAGCTTTGTGCGTGAAGCGGCCGACGTGGAGGAGGTCCGCCGGCGCGTCCAGGCGCATGGGGCCTCGGCATCGGTTATTGCCAAGCTGGAGAAGCCGGCGGCGATTGAGCACCTGGATGCCATTCTTCAGGTTGCCGCCGGCGTAATGATCGCGCGCGGCGATCTGGGCGTGGAACTGCCGCTGGAACAGGTGCCGCTTCTCCAGAAGGAGATCATTCGCCGCGCCAATCAGGCGGGAGTACTGGTGATCACGGCTACCCAGATGCTGGAGTCGATGATCTCCCAGGCGCGGCCAACCCGTGCCGAGGCGAGCGACGTGGCCAACGCGGTGCTCGATGGCACCGATGTCGTAATGCTGAGCGGTGAAACCGCCGTGGGCAACTATCCGATCGAGACCGTGAGGACCATGGCGCGCATCGTCACCATGGCGGAGGCGGCCTGCCCTGTGACCCCGAAAGCCGATCGGCTTCGCAGCCACGCCCACGCCCTGGCTCACGCGGCGGCGACCTTGGTCGCCAATACGCCGGTGCGCGCCGTGGTGGTGTTTACCAAATCGGGCCTTTCGAGTCGGCTGGTGGCCAAGGAGCGTTCCACGGCGCCAATTCTGGCCTTCACCGACAGTCCACAGGTGGCGAATCAGCTCGGGCTGTGGTGGGGCGTCACCCCGTTCCTTTGCCGGTTCCAGCCCACGACCGATGCGCAGATCGCCGTGTTGCAGGAGGCGCTGTTGAGCGGCGGCCATGCCGATCCGGGCGACACGGTGGTGATCATGGGCAGCCTGCCGGTCATGGAGCACGCCCGTACCAACTTCCTGAAATTACATCGGGTCGAGCATACGACTAACTGAATTGAGAAGAAGATGAGCACTCCCTTTGATGGGCTGGGCGTCCACCTGGGCAATATTTCGCGCCTGTCCACCGCGCAAAGCCGCTCGATCAGCGCCGAAAATCCGACCGGCGCGCGGGGGCAGGGTGGGCGCGCCGATACCGGCACGGGCGCCGTGGCGGCCCGCGAGTTGGGTCGGGGATGGAAGGTTTCGCCGTCGATCGATCTTCCGGCCAATGCCGTGGTTACCCTGGCCGATATCGACGGCCCCGGCGCCATTCAGCACCTCTGGTTGACCGTCCATCCTTCGGTCTGGCGACGGCTCGTCTTGCGCTTTTACTGGGATGACGAGTCCACGCCTTCCGTTGAGACCCCGCTCGGAGACTTCTTCTGTCACGGCTGGGGCATCCGCTGCAACATCAGCTCGCTCCCCATCGCGGTCAATCCGGCGGGCGGCTTCAACAGTTACTGGGAGATGCCTTTCCGACGCCGGGCGCGGATCACGGTCGAGAATCTCGGCCTTGATCCAATCCCCGGATTCTACTACCAGGTCGACTATGTCCTAACCGAGATGGCCGAGGACCGCGCCTACTTCCATGCCCAATGGCGGCGCAGTAATCCCCTCCCATACCTACAGGTTCATACGTTGCTCGACGCCGTCGTGGGCCAGGGCCAGTATGTCGGCACCTATCTCGCCTGGGGTGTGCATAGCACCGGGTGGTGGGGCGAGGGAGAGATCAAGTTCTATCTGGACGATGACCAGGATTGGCCGACCATCTGCGGCACCGGCACGGAGGACTATTTCGGCGGCGCCTGGAACTTCGAGCACCCCGAAGGCCGGTACGGCGTCTACTCCACGCCGTTTCTGGGCCTCCCTCAGGTAATCCTTCCCGATGGACTCTACCAGAGTCAGCCGCGCTTCGGCATGTACCGCTGGCACGTGCCCGACCCCATCCGCTTCCGAGAGAAGCTGCGCGTGACGATCCAGGCGCTTGGCTGGCGTTCCTCTCTGGGAGGAAGCCGGCGCTATCTACCGCTCCAGGACGACATCGCCTCGACTTCATTCTGGTATCAAACCGAGCCTCACGCTCCCTTTCCGCCCATGGGCGATCTGAATGCTCTGGAGGTTATTTAGGAGGGCAACCCTTAGAGCCGCATGGTCGGGCCGCGCCGGGCCAGGCGCCCCCGACCGCCGGGCACCGTAATCCGTCCCCCATCGTAAATGACCTCGCCTCGGCTGATCGTGGTCACCGGCCAGCCTGTGACCACCCAATCCTCATACAGACTGTAGTCCGCGTTGCTCTGCCCCTCGACGCTCTTCACCGTACGCGCCAACTCGGGATCCCAGATCGCGAGATCCGCGTCACTGCCCACCGCAATGGCGCCCTTTTGGGGGAAGAGCCCGAACAGCTTGGCGGCATTGGTTGACGTAGCATCGACGAAGTGCGGCAAGGAGAGCCGCCCTTTCCGCACCCCTTCGGAAAAAAGGACCGGCATCAGCGTTTCCAGATCGGCTACGCCGGGCGGCGTCGTGGAAATAGTCAATCCAGGCTCCATTTTCTGTTCGCGAGTCCAGGGCGCATGATCGGTACAACAGGTCTGCACGGTCCCAGTGCTCAACCCCGCCCAGAGCGCCGCGATGTCGTCGGCGCTCCGCAACGGGGGCTGCCCGACGTAGAGCGGCCCGTCGGGGCCCGCGAATTTGTCGGCCGTGAAGTGCAGGTAGAGCGGGCGTGTCTCGACATACACGGGAAGGCCGCGCGCTCGGGCCCGCGAGGCTTCCGCCAGGGCGTCGCGGCTCGACAGGTGGACGATATAGATCGGTGCCTGGGCCGCCTCGCAGAAGGCGGCGGCGCGGGCTACCGCCGCGTACTCCGCGTAGATCGGTCTACTGTCCGGAAAGTAGGAGATATTGCTTCGTCCGGATGCGAGCAGGCGTTGGGTAAGCACACTGATGATGCAGGCATCCTCACAGTGGATGAGGGTGATCAGCCCGTGGCGCCCGGCAAGGCTCATCGCCTCCAGATACTCGCGGGCTCGGGCATCGAACTCGCCGAGAATCATGAAGATTTTCAGGCTGGTGTGACCGTCTTCCGGTAGTCGCGGGATCTCGGCCAGTCGTTCGGGCTAGGGGTCGACCAGCACGGGATGGAGCACGAAGTCCACGACGCTGTCGCGCGCCGCTTCCGCCGCGGCCCGATCGATCGAGGCGCGCAGCCCTTCACCGGGACGTGGGAAGGTAATGTTGCCGATTGTCGTGATGCCGCCTGCCGCCGCCGCGCGCGATCCGCTGTTGAAATCATCCGCCCAGCGGACCTCGCCGTCGTCCACGGCGACGGGCGTGAGGTGGACATGCATGTCGATGCCGCCGGGGAGGATATAGCGGCCGGCGGCATCAATCTCCCGGGCGGCGTGCATCGTACCGCCAATCTGGACGATACGCCCTTCATGGATACCGAGGTCGGCCGGCGCGAAGGTGTCGGGCGTCACGATCGTGCCGCCGCGGATTTGCAGGTCAATTATTTCAGCCATGGTACTGCCTGCTTTCTTGCCTCTCTGTGTGCAATCTCCCGCATTCGCCGCCGCCGGCTTTCAATATCCGCGCTAACCCGTCACCCGCGCATAGAGGCATAATACTCGGTATCCTGCATACTCATAGGGGTTGAGCCGATCGCACCCACGGATAAAACCGGGAGTAGAAGTGAGGGTTATGCATTGACATCAGTGAGCGGAAAGATCGTCATCCTAGGTTTCGGCAACATTGGGCAGGCCATTATTCCCCTCCTCCAGCGGCATTTCCCGGATCGGCATCTCGTGGTTATCGAACGCGAAATCGGGGTGGACCAGGCAGTTCTCGCCCGGCGCCATGGGCTCTGCCTCATCGAACGGAAGATCGCCAGGGATAATTACCTGGAGATCCTGACGCCGTTGCTCGACGAGGGCGACTTTCTGGTCAACCTGGCGACCTCGATAGCGAGCAGGGATCTGATCAGACTTGCGCAGTCGCGCGGCTCATTCTATATCGATTCCTGTATCGATCCCTGGGAATATATCCATGCGGAAAAAGGGATCGAAATCAGCAATTATGTCCTCCGCGAGCAGATTCTCGATCTGGCCCGGACGGCCCAGGGAAGACCCACGGCGATCGTGGCTCACGGCGCCAATCCCGGCTTTGTCTCTATTCTGGTCAAGCAAGGGCTGACTGAGATGGCTGCCGCCAACAGCCTCGCGTCATCGCCGCCACTTACCCGGAATGACTGGGCACGGCTGGCCAGGGATCTAGATGTGCGGGTGATCCAGATCTCGGAACGAGATACACAGGTTGGCTCGACGCCGCGATCGGCCGGTGAGTTTGTCAACACCTGGTCCGTGGATGGATTCGTTACCGAGTGCCTCCAACCGGCGGAACTGGGCTGGGGAACCCACGAAACCGCCCTGCCGGCGGGCGGCCGAGGCCATGATTACGGGTGTAAGGCATCGATCTATATTGACAGGCCGGGCTGTACGGTAAAGGTGAAGTCGTGGAGTCCGAACTATCTCGACTTTGAAGGCTATTTGATCACGCACAATGAGGCGATCTCGATTGCCGATTTCCTCACGTATCGCGAGGATGGTCGAGTCATCTACCGGCCGACCTCCTTCTATGCCTACCATCCCTGCGACGAAGCCGTTGACTCGTTAAGCTTGTTGCGCAACATCAGTGCATCGGAAATAACTTCGACGCGCGTGCTCAAGGATGAGATTCTCAGCGGCATTGATGAGCTGGGCGTGTTCCTGCTTAGCGGCACGTACCCCTCGTTCTGGTTCGGATCAAATCTTTCCATCGGCAAGGCGCGCAAGCAGGCCGCGTATAACAATGCCACGAGCCTGCAAGTGGTGGCGAGCATTGTCGCGGCCATGGCCTGGGCTGTGGAAAACCCGCGACGGGGCGTGCTGGAATCAGAGGATCTCGACCATCAGTTTATCTATGCCTTTACCGAAGGCTACTGGTCACCGATGATTCGGCACTTCACAACCTGGAGCCCGTCCGCGGAATCCCGCGATCTGCGGTTCGCGGACTTCCTGGGCACCATTGCCTGATCAAGCTGTCCTATGGATCAATGCAGGTGCGGTCTGTCTACCGGAAGCCCTATTGATGGATGATGGAAAATGAAACGTGTTATTGCCATTGTCGTTTCGATCCTGTTCGCGGCGGCATTGCCTTCCTCCCCTTTGACCTCAGCGGGATCGCGCGCCCACGCCATGCCGGCCTGGGCCGGGACAAAGCCCGCCGTTTCGGCCGCCGAGCGCCTCACGGTGCATACCTCCCCGGCTCGGATCAATATCAATCGCGACGTAAAGGTCACTATTCGCGTCACCGATCGGCAAGGCAAACTCGTGCCCGGCGCGCTCCTTTCGCTCACCGGCGCCGGTCGTCCCGCCCTGAGCACCGCTCCCCATGGCACGGTTACGCTCAAGGTTCACGCCACCGCCCTGGGCACGGCAACCCTCACTGCCTCGAAGGCCGGTTTCACGTCCGCCACGGTCAAATTGCCCATTGTGCCTGGTCCGCCCGCCTCCATTGTCGCCTTCAAGCGAGGCATCACCGTTCTTGCCCCCAAGAAGAAACCCGCGGCAGGGAAGGTTGGCCAGGATCTGTTGGCCCAGTATCACGCGATCACCAAGGCCAATCAATTCGCCTCGCTCGGCTTACGCGATGGAACCCTGGTGGATCTCAACTCGGCCACTGATGTTCTTGTGCATGATCCCCTGCACACCAAGCTCAATGGAGGAGAGATCTTTCTCGAAGTGGTACACGGCGCCGGTAGCCATCAGGTGCAAGTCGGCAGCACCGTAGCCGCCACAAAGGGCACTCGGCTAGACGTGCGCTATAACGCCAAGAGCAAGGCCGCCGTGGTAATCGTGGTCGAGGGCAAGGTGCAGGTCTCCAACCGCGGCAAGTCGGTACTGGTCGGCGCCGGCGCTCAGACGACCATCTTGAATAATCGGCCGCCCAGCCCGCCCGTGCCGGCAAATCTCGCGGCCCAGTTGTCCTGGCTGAAGAGCGTACCGAACTCGTCCTCCGGCGCGGTCGTACCGCCCGTGCTCAGCCTTCCGGTACCGCCGATTGTGCCCGTGCCCGTGCCGCCCATCGCGCCCACCCCAACCATGACCATTACCAGCGCGCTGGAGAGCGTGGCCTGGTCCGGCGCCGTGCTGGTCACGGAGTCCGTGGCCATCCCCGCCGGCACCACGGTAAACATCGCACCCGGCACCATCGTGGAGATGGGGAACAACGCGGCGCTCAACGTAAAGGGTACGTTGTCGGCTCGCGGTACAGCGGCGGCGCCGATCGTCTTTACCAGCGCCGCCGCTCAGCCCGCGCCCAACGACTGGGACTACATTGATTTCGACAGTCCCTCGGCCAGTGCAAGCGTGCTCGATCAGGTACATGTGTTCTATGGTGGGTACCAAGGGATTAGCGGCGCCGAGGTTTCGGCCAGCAATGGGGCGAGCCCCACGATCAGCAACTGCGTGATCGCCTATTCCGACGGCGACGGGCTGTATCTGGACGACAATAGCCAGGCCGCGGTGACGGATTGCGTGTTCGCCCAGAACGGGAGCTTTGCGATCACGACCACCGCCAACGATGCATCGCGGATCAGTGGATCGCGGCTCGGCCCCAACCAGAGCAAAGGGATCGAGGTGCTTGGCGAGAGTGTCACGCAGAGCGGTACCTGGCATCGCCAGGATGTGCCGTTTGCGTTCGATTCGGGAGTGAAGGTTGCGGCAGGTACCCGGATCGACATCGAAGCGGGGACCGTGATTCTGATGAACAACAATGCTTCGCTGAGCGTGGCCGGGACGCTTCGGGCTCAGGGGACTGCTACGGCGCCGATCATCTTTACCAGTGCCGCCGCTCAGCCCGCACCCAACGACTGGGACTATATCGATTTCACGGGCACGGGGGCGAGCGGCAGCCTGCTCGACCATGTGATGGTGTTCTATGGTGGGTACCAAGGCACGGGCGGCGCCGAGGTTTCGGTGAGCAACGGGGCGAGTCCCACAATCAGCAACAGTGCCATCGAGCAGTCGGACGGCGCTGGTCTCTACATGGATGACGGCAGCCGCGCCGTGGTTACCAACTGCGCCTTCGCCAACAATGGGGGCTATGCAATCTCCACGTCCGCCGATAACGCCTCGTTGATCACGGGGATCACCGCCGCCGCCGGACAGACCGGCATTGAGGTGCGCTCCGGCGACATTACTCATGCCGGTACCTGGCAGGCGCCGACTGTGCCGTTCCAGCTGAACAGCGGTGTGAAACTGGATAGCGCGGTGACCCTGCACATCGCGCCGGGGACGCTGATTCTGATGAACAACAATGCCTCGCTGAGTGTGGCCGGGACGCTTCTGGCTCAAGGCACTCCCTCGGCGCCGATCATCGTGAGCAGCGCCGCCGCTCAGCCCGCCCCCAACGATTGGGATTACATCGATTTCACAGGCCCCTCGGCGAACGGCAGCAAATTGGACTATGTGAATGTGAGTTACGGCGGCTACACAGGGACTGACAGCGCGGAGGTTTCGGCCAGTAACGGCGCAGGCCCGTCCTTTAGTAACAGCATCTTCGCGTTTTCCGACGGCGATGGTTTGTATCTGGACGACGGTGACCGCGCCGTGGTGACTAACTGTGCCTTCGCGAATAACGGGGGCTTCGCAATCTCCGCCTCGGCGGACAACGTCGCCCTGATCACGGCTACCGCCTCGGCGGCGGGGCAGAAGGGCATTGAGGTGCGCCCAGCCACTATTTCCCACTCGGGAACATGGGAGGCGCAAAACACGCCGCTCCAGCTTGATTCCGGGGTGATCGTGGGGCAAGGCACTACCATCACCATTCAGCCCGGCGCCATGCTGGAAATGCTCAACAACGGCTCACTCAGCGTACACGGCACCCTGATAGCCCGCGGCATCGCCGGTGCGCCGATTGTGTTCACCAGTGCCGCGGCCACGCCCGCGCCCAACGACTGGGATTACATCGATTTCGTCGGTCCGGGCGCGGGTGGCGTATTGGATTACGTCTATGTCCTGTATGGAGGTTATACCGGCTCCGGGGGGGCCGAGGTCTCGGCTGAGTCGGGCACCGCGCCCACCATTACCCACTGCGTCATCGCTTACTCAAGTGGCGACGGTATCTACGTGGATGACGGTAGCCTTGCCACGGTGGCCAACAACAGTTTTCATGACAATGGAGGGTACGCGATCAGCCTGCCCGCCAAGGATCCCACGCATGTCCACGACAACGTATTCGTGGGTAGGCAACAGGGCATGGAGATTCGCTCCTAAACTGCTCTTCTCCTTCACGCACTATTGGCTGCCGACATTCTTGCCTTCTCCAGTATGGGCGCCGAGGGCGGAGCTTACTTCGGTAAAAGGTATGAGCAAACCGGCCAAACCAGACCCGTCCTTTGGTTGAGGTAAAACCAGATCCTAAACGTGAAAGGAGATCAGGCGATGCCCGTGCGTGCCATGGTCCTACGGGGCGACGGCGGATCGCCCGAGTTGCGAGAGTTCGCCGATCCCGCGCTCGATGACGGAGCCATCCTGCTGGAAACGCTCGCCTCCGAGGTGTGCGGCACCGATGTTCACCTGCGGCACGGTCGGCTCGCCGGAGTACCCTATCCGATCATCCCCGGCCATGTGAGCGTGGGGAGGGTGCTGACCGGGCGCGGCATCGCGCGGGATGTGGCCGGCGACGAAGTGCGCCCCGGCGAGGTAGTCACCTTTCTGGATGTGCATCGCACCTGTGGCCGCTGCTGGTATTGCCTGGTGGCCAAGGCATCCACGCGCTGCCCGGAGCGTCGGGTCTACGGAATCACCTACTCGGCGACGGAAGGGCTATTGGGTGGTTGGAGCGAACGCATCCTCCTCCTCCCGGGCGTCCATATCATCAAACTCCCCGCCTCGTTGCCGCCCGAGGTATTGATGGCGGGCGGATGCGGCCTTCCCACGGCGCTCCATGCCGTGCAACGAGGCGAGGTGACCTTCGGTGACACGGTCGTGGTGCAGGGCGCCGGCCCGGTGGGACTCTGTGCCACCGTGCTGGCCCAGTTGCATGGCGCGGGGAAGGTCATCGTGGTGGGCGGACCACCGGCGCGACTGGCCATGGCGCGGAACCTGGGGGCGGATCTGACCATCGACATCGCGGCGCACAGCCCCGAGGAGCGCCTCCGCTTGGTGCGCGAGGCGACCGGCGGACGCGGGGCCGATGTGACGATCGAGGCGGCAGGCGTGCCCGCCGCCGTGGGCGAGGGTCTGCACTTTTGCCGCGACGCCGGTACCCTCGTCGTGGTCGGCCAGTACACCGACAACGGCACGGTGACGATCAACCCCCATCTGGACCTGAACCGACCCCACGTGAGGATGTTGGGCTGCTGGGGCAGCGACTTCAGTCACCTCTATCGGGCGGTACAGATGCTGGCCCGCCACGCCGAGCGCTTCCCCTGGCGCTCGATGATCACGGGCCGCTACGCGCTGGCCGAGGCGCCCGCCGCCCTGGACGCGGCGGAGCGCATGGAGAGTATCAAGTCGTTGATCTTGCCGAACGGACCTATTTCATAGCGCTTTCAAGCCCCACGCGACCGGGACCTCCGGCTGCGGCCGGCCGGCAGGATACGAACGACTGCGGTCGGAGGTCCGCGGCACATACTTATCCTTCAGAGATGACGTAGCGAGGCCGCGCCGACATCAGCGCACTGCCGACCCCACTTGCTCCCTGCCCTGTAACGCCGCCAGATACTGATGGATGAAGGCGATCGCCATGCTGCCCTCGCCCACCGCCGATGCCACCCGCTTCATCGAGCCGTGCCGGACATCACCGGCCGCGAAGATACCCGGTACGCTGGTCTCCAACAGGAAAGGATCGCGCCCGAGCGAGGCATCCCGAGCCGTGGGGTCGATATCGCGGCCGGTCAGGACGTAGCCCCGGTCGTCCAGTGCGATAGACCTGGGTAGCCATTCCGTTTTGGCGTCGGCGCCGATAAAAATGAACACGGCGTCGGCCGCTCGCCGCTCAATGCTGTTTTCTCCGTTGTCGCGGATCTCAATCTCCTCCAGGTGGGTATGACCGGACACGCCAACCAGTTCGGCCCTGGTGCGCACCATGATGTTGGCGCGCGTAGCCAATTGGTCGATGAGGTACCGCGACATCGATGCATCGAGCGACGGCCCCCGCACCAGCAGCGTCACACAGGTCGCGTAATTGGCGAAAAACATCGCGGCCTGCCCGGCCGAATTGCCGCCCCCGATCAGGTAGATCGAGCAGCCGCGCATGCCGATCGCCTCGGTTCGCGCCGCTCCATAGTAGACACCTGCCCCCACGAACTGCTCCAGACCAGGGACGCTGAGCGCCCGATAGGTCACGCCCGCGGAGAGCACGATGGCCCGCCCCGCGATGGTGACGCCGTCCTCCAGGCAAATGGCGTGCGCGCCGAGGGCAGGGGCGATCGAGCAAACCTGGCGAGTGACGACGATTTCCGCGCCAAACCGCTGCGCCTGGCTGAGTGCCCGGCCGGCAAGCTCGTTGCCCGAGAGGCCGATTGGGAAGCCGAGATAATTCTCGATACGCGAGGATGTGCCCGCCTGCCCTCCCGGTGCGTTGCTGTCGATCATCAGCGTGTGCAGCCCCTCCGACGCCCCGTAGACCGCCGCCGAGAGGCCGCTCGGTCCACCCCCGATTATGACCACGTCATAGTGGTCCGATGACGGCACGGTGCGCAGTCCGACCGCTTCGGCCGCCGCGCGCAACGGCGGCTGCACGAGCAGGGTGTCGTCCGGCAGCAGGAGCGCCGGATAGAGGGCGCTTGCCATGGCGGCGGAAGGGATACAGGATCGTTCATCGTCATTCGACGGATCCAACCACTCGAACTCGACAAAGTTGGCGGCAAGGAATTCGCGGAGGTCGTGGCAAGCACCGTCGAAGTGATGCCCTACCACGATTGGCAACCGCTGTGCCGCGACGGTCGCTTCCTCCACGCCGCTCACCCGGGACAACAGCGCTTCGGTAATGGCGTCCCGCATCATCGACGCCCCCTGGAGGAGCGCATGGAGGTCGTGCGGCGCGAGGCGAAGCAGATGGGTGGGCACGACGGCGCGGAAGCTCGCCATGAACGGCGCGCCCAGGAGAATCGGCACTTCACCGAAGAACTCTCCCGACTCACGTATAGCCAATTGCTGCTGCCGTCCGGCGATCTCCTTCGCAATCTCAATTCGGCCTTCGAGTATGGCGAAGAAGGCGCCGGCTTCGCCCTCGCGCGCCGCCCAATCGCCTTTGCCCAGGCGCACATCCGCGGCCCTCACCGCGATGCGCCGTACTTGCTCGGGCGCCAGAGACGCGAATAGAGGAATGCTCCGTACCTGATCCTCGGTAATCATTGTGTATGCTTCCCTCCTCGGCAGGACACCCGCCGGCATGGTCTGCTCAGACGAGTTCATCCCGCGCTTCGGCGAAAGCCGTAGCGGCGCGCAAGAGATCGGCTTCACTGTGCGCCGCCGATACCTGGGTGCGGATCCGTGCCTTGCCGTGCGGCACCACCGGGTAGGAGAAGGCGATCACGTATATGCCCTTGTCCAGGAGGCGCTCGGCCAGTTGGCCGGCCTTCTGAGCATCGCCCAGCATCACGGGGATGATCGGATGTTCACCCGGTAGGATGTCGAAGCCGAGCGCGGTCATCCTCTCGCGGAACAGCGTCGTGTTGGCCCGGAGCCGCGCCCGAAGATCGTCCGAGGTGGTCAGCAGATCGAGCACCTTCAACGAGGCGGCGACAATGGGCGGCGCGATCGTATTGGAGAAGAGATAGGGGCGGGAGCGCTGGCGGAGCAGACTGACAATCTCGCGCCGTCCGCTCGTGTAGCCGCCGCTGGCCCCGCCAAGCGCCTTACCCAGGGTGCCGGTGACGATGTCTACTCGGTCCGTCACCCCATGCAGTTCGGGCGTGCCGCGTCCGGTCGGGCCGATGAAGCCGACCGCGTGGGAGTCGTCCACCATAACCATGGCATCGTAGCGGTCAGCCAGATCGCAGATCTCCTTGAGGGGCGCGATATAGCCGTCCATCGAGAACACGCCGTCCGTGGCGATCAACCGACGCCGCGCGTCGCTCGCGGCGCGCAATTGCCCCTCCAGATCCTCCATGTCGCGATTGCGGTAGCGCAGACGCCGCGCCTTACTCAGGCGAATGCCGTCGATCACGCTGGCGTGATTCAGTTCATCGGAAATCACGGCATCCTCGGCGCCCAACAAGGTCTCGAAGAGGCCGCCGTTGGCGTCGAAGCATGAGCTGTACAGGATGGTGTCCTCTGTACCCAAGAACGCGCTGATCTTCGCCTCAAGTTGCTTATGGATCTCCTGGGTGCCGCAGATGAAGCGTACGGATGCCAGGCCAAAGCCCCAGCGATCCAGGGCCTCCTTGGCGGCGGCGATCACCTCGGGATGATCGGCCAGACCCAGATAGTTGTTGGCGCAGAGGTTCAGCACCTCCGTGCCCGCGCCGACCCGCACCTGCGCGTCCTGCGGCGTTGACAGGACACGCTCCGTCTTAAACAACCCAGCCGCACGAATCTCGTCAAGTTCGGTCCGCAGATCGGTTCGCATAGTCGTAAACATGAGTCCTCCCTACCGCATAGCCCCCGTTTCTCGTCATGGTTCAGCCTACCACGGCATCGCCTTAGCTAAATGAGGGAATCGCGCCCTGGTTCGGATTTCCGATTCATTGGCGAGGTAGGGCAGCTGCCCTGCTTGCGCGGACTGATGCGCTCGTCGTAGGTGCTGCGCTGGATGTGGACCAGCGCTCATCTCGGACGGCGCGGTTGGGTGGGTGGATGGGTGGGCGGATGGGTGATTTGTTCCTGGCTCGACGTCCGGCGGGAGCGCAGACTGTGTAGGTCAACCGTCGGTGCGAATGGCGATTGTGGGCAGCACGGGCGCAGTCGCCCGCCGCTCTCCCGCCCAATGCCACCGTCTTCGCCGCCGGTCTGAACAACCCTCGCGGCCTCGCCTTGCCGCGACTGCCGACCGCTCCGTGAGCCAGGTATGATAGGTTCGAGGCAGGCAATCGGACATCGCCTCGGCATGCTTAAGGCGGCAATGGAGTGCGGGTGATGCAGGATGCTACGATGCGGATTACCAGCGTCGAATTGGGCACGATCTTTGGCCGGCGCCCTCGCGTGGCGGGCAGCAATGCCCGCCTGGGTACGCATGGCGACCTCGTTCGTGTGCCGCTGCTGCGCCTGACCACCGAGTCCGACATTCGGGGCTTTGGCCTATGCTTCGCCCAGCGAGATCAGATCCTCACCCTACTTGGCCGTCGTCTGGATGAGGTCTTCGACCAGGCAACGGGGGTTCGCGCCCCCTGGCTGCCTATGGAATACGCCCTCTGGGATCTCAGAGCGCGCCGGGACGGCCTTCCTGTCTACGCGCTGCTTGCCGCCATGACGGGCAGGCCCCTACCGCGGCCCTATCGTGTCCCCTGCTACGATACCTCGCTCTATATCGACGACCTCCACTTGCCCTCCACGGACGCGGCAGCGGCGCTCATCGCGGGGGAAGCACGTGCGGGCTGGGCGCAAGGGCACCGTGCCTTTAAGATTAAGGTCGGGCGCGGCGCCCGCCACATGCCGCTGGCAGAGGGGACGGAGCGCGACATTGCCGTCATTCGCGCCGTGCGCGAGGCCGTGGGCACAGAGGCCGCCATCCTGATCGATGCCAACAACGGCTACAATCTCAATCTTGCCAAGCACGTTCTGAGCGAGGTGTCCGATTGCAACATCGGCTGGCTGGAAGAGCCGTTCCACGAAGACCCCGTGCTCTACCGCGGTCTCAGGGAGTGGCTGGAGCGGCGCGGCCAATCGGTACTCATCGCGGACGGGGAGGGTGACGCCTCGCCCCGGTTGCTCGATTGGGCGGCCGAGGGACTGATCGACGTGCTCCAGTACGACATCTACAGTCATGGGCTGACCCGTTGGCTGGCCACCGGTTATCAGATCGAGCAGTCTGGTACGCGCGCCGCGCCGCACCACTATGGCAGCGCGTTCGGCAACTACGCGGCCTGCCATCTGGCCGCCGGCTTACCCAACTTCAGCTATGTGGAATGGGATGAAGCAGCCGTGCCGGGACTTGAATCGCTCGGATATCAGCTTGAGGAGGGTATGGTCAGCGTGCCGGAGGCACCCGGCTTTGGCCTGGCCCTGGACGAGTCAACCTTTCAGCGCGCCGTGGCGGACACCGGTTTTAAAGTAAGAGTGTAGGCGCGGTAGCGGGGATCCGCTGGTACACGGAGGTGCAGGTTCCAGGGCAGTACTCCTACAGCCCAAGGCGGATTTACACCAAGTTGTACCAGCCATTCAATGTAATAGGGGCGCTTACTTCCAGCGCAGGACGATCTTTCCCGCCTCGCCGCTCCGGGCGACCGCGAATGCCTCCTCGTAGTCCTCGAAGCCGAAACGGTGCGTGATCACGGGCGAGATATCCAATCCTGATTGCAGCATGACGGTCATCATGTACCACGTCTCATACATCTCGCGTCCATAGATACCCTTGATGGTCAGCATGTTGAACACGACCACATTCCAGTCGATCGCGATATCCGCCGTGGGTACGCCGAGCATCGCTATCCGCCCGCCATGAGCCATATTGGCCAGCATGTCGCGGAGTGCGGTGGGATTACCCGACATTTCCAGCCCGATGTCGAAGCCTTCCTGCATGCCCAACTCACCTTGCACGGCGGCGATCGTCTCGGTCCGCACATCGAGCGCGCGACTCACCCCCAGCCGCCGCGCCAACTCCAGCCGATACTCGTTCACATCGGTGATCACCACGTGGCGCGCCCCGGCGTGACGAACCACGGCGGCGGCCATGATCCCGATCGGTCCGGCCCCGGTGACCAACACATCCTCACCGAGCGCGGGGAAGGTGAGCGCCGTATGCACGGCATTCCCGAACGGATCGAAGATCGCCGCTACATCGAGATCGATCGCCGCCGTATGGTGCCAGACATTGGTCATCGGCAACGCGATGTATTCGGCGAAAGCGCCGTCGCGGTTCACGCCGATACCCTGAGTGTGGGCGCAGAGGTGGCGTCGCCCCGCCATACAGTTGCGGCAGCGCCCGCACACCAAGTGCCCCTCGCCGCTCACGATGTCGCCCGGCCGAAAGTCATTGACGTTGGCGCCGATCTCGACAATCTCGCCCACGAACTCGTGACCCACGATGAGAGGAGTGGGGACGGTGCGTTGGGCCCAGGCATCCCACGAATAAATATGGAGGTCGGTGCCGCAGATGCCGGTGCGGAGGACGCGGATCAGCAAATCATTGATCCCGATCGTCGGCTCGGGAACCTCATCGAGCCACAGGCCGGGCTCTCGTTTGTTTTTGACCAGGGCCTTCATGCGCGCTCCCCGTGACGTACGGCACATAACTACTGGATCCGCGTCCTGCCTGCCTCTGCCTGAGTATACACGTAGAGCATCGCTTTGCCGTACGTACTCGCGTACTCGCCGGGGGCGAGGAGCACGTAGAGTAGGGGCGCGGGTCTCCAGGCCCGCTTGGTCCGGCCACGGCTGGTCGGCCGGGGCGCACGACCGGTGCTTGCGGTTGGTAACGCGGGCGGGCCTGGAGACCCGCGCTCCTACACGTGTGCAGTCAGGATGGCGCCCGGGTAGTCCGGCCCGTTTCGCTCCCCAGAAGGGCTGGACCGACCCGCATCCTACCAGGCGGCGTCGCCATAGGCCGTGCGGCGCAGTGCATCTAGTTCATCGATATTGTCCCACGACATGACGCGCCGCCCATCTTCGAGGTCGTGGATCATGGTGACCAGGGCACGGGTAAGCGGCATGGGAAGACCATGGCCGGCGCCAATCTCCGCCACCAGCCCGATCTGCTGATCCACCTCGGTCTTGCGGCGGCGCACGGCGAGATCGCGCCAGATACCGCTTTTCGTCTTGAGGTCGCGCCGCCGCCGCGCCACCAGCTGGTCAAACGAGGGTTCAATTATCTCGGCGCGACGATTTTGGCGCGGATAGAAGGCGGCAGGCTCCACGTTGTCGAACGGCTCGACCCGCACCCCTTCACGGGCCGCCACGGCGTAGATTTCGGCGGCCAACTCCACCATCAGCGGGCGGTATCGGTCGATGACGTCAGCCATGGTCTCATCGGCCGGCGCGGTGGCGAACAGCATGTTGGCGTAGCCCATCTTGCCCCACAGATAGCCCCAGATATTCGCGGTGATTTTCACCTCTCCCCAGGCGGAGAGCAGCTGTCGCAGCGTCCGCACCCGAGCGGATTCTTGTCCATCCAGCTCTCCCAGATAGAGGCTCCCCGGTCCACCGTAGGCGATTACGCCCGGCTCGATGTAGTCGGCCGAGAAGTTCACGAAGCCGCCGACCGTGCGCTCGGCGCCGATTATCCCGGCGATGGTCCGTTCGCAGAGCCCATTCTGCAGCGAAACCACGGCGGAATCCGCGCTCAGCAAGGGGACGATCGCCTCGAGCGCTTGCTCCGTATGCTGCGCTTTCACGGCAAGGAGGACGGTATCCAGTGGGCCGGCCAACTCCGCCGGGGTGGCGGCATCCACCGGAACGGTGAACGTCTCGGTGAAGCCGCGAA
>JAICHN010000039.1 GCA_025924845.1 Chloroflexota bacterium
GAGAGGAGACGCGACCGAAATCGGCCGGTCTCCTCCCAGCTCGTCCTCCTTACGACTTGGGCAAACGAATGTTAATCGTACCGGGGCAGGGTTTGCCCTTGGTTGCCGCGGCGGCGCAGAGAATCACCGTGGCCTTGGGTCCGCTGTCGGTGAAGTCGTCGAAGAAACTGTCGGGCAGGCTCTTGAAGGCGGTGACCCCTTCCTTGACCGTGTTGGTGGTGACGGAAGGGAAGGGAATGGTCACATTGCCTCTGGGGCGCTTGCCGTCCAGCACCTCGGTGGCCAGTTCCAGCGCCGCCAGCACCACGAAGGGCGGCTGGCCGATCGAGATTGCCTTGAACCCCTTGCTCTTGTATTTGAGCATGTCCTCACGGAAGCCGTTCTCGGCCTCGCCGGCGAAAGGCACCAGGGGGCGATGGGCGGCCAGCAGGGCTCTGATCACCCCGTCTGTCCCACCTTGCACGTAGAAGCCGTCGATCTTGCCCAGCGAGGGCAACGCCTGGGCGGTGGCCCGTTGCGCTGCGTCGGAGGCCCACTGACCAGGGTAGGTCGAGATGACCTTGATCCCGGGGTGCTGCTTGAACACCGCGTTGGCGCCCTGATCGCGCTGGATGCTGGCGGGCGCTCCCGGCACGCCGGAGACCATGACTACATTGCCCTTGCCGCCCATGGCCTGGACCAGGAAGGTCGCCAGCTCGCGGCCGAAGGCCACTTCATCCGTATTGATCTGCAGGGCACAGGGAGCAGTCACCTGGTTGTCGAAGGAGACGATCAGAATGCCCGCGCTGCACGCCTGATGGATCACCCCGTTGAGCCCGGTGGTCGAGGCGGCATCAATCAGAATGGCATCCACGCGCGAGGAGATCAAGTTGTCGATCTGCTGCGTCTGCTTGGAAACGTCGTTGCCCGAGTTATAGGCGGAGCATTTCACCATTTTGTTCAGCGGCGGCATGGCGCAGGAGGCGCGGAACTCGTTCTCCATCTCCACGCGCCAGGTGTTGCCGATGTACGAGTTGCTCAGGGCGATCGTATAGGGAGCGCCATGAGCCAGGGCGCGGAGCGCCGGCGCAGCGGCCGAGTGGGCGGAGGCGTTTTGCCGGGCCACCGGCTGGAGTAACGACACAAGAAGCAAGAAGGCCAGGCCGACCGCGGCCAGGGGGCGGAATGATTTCACGCGCATAGCGGCTTTCCCATCCCTAACTTGACAAATGACTCAGCTGAACACACCCTTCAGAACTGCCTGGACTGCTCCGCGTATCACCCCCCTTCGCTTACTCACCCAAGCGCGACGTGCGCCGGTGTAGATCGGCACGCGAGAATACCTCAGGTAACAGCGCCGTACCAAGGCCGGGTCCAGTGAGCGGCCGGATATAGCCGTCCTTGACCTCCGGCACCTCGGTAACCAATTCGCGGTACCAGCCGCTATAATAGGCGCGCACGGACTCCTGCACCAGGGCATTGGGCGCGTTGATCGAGAGATGCACCACCGCCGCGAACTCCACCGGCCCGCTGCAATCGTGCGGCGCGATGGGCAACTGGTAGGCCTCCGCCATCACGGCAATCCGCTTGCCCTCGGAGATGCCGCCCGCCCAGGCCGGGTCAAAGATAATTACCCCTGCCGCCCGCCGTTCCAGTAGGTCGCGGAAGGACCAGCGGGTACCCAGGGTTTCGCTGGCCGCCACCGGCACACGGGTGCTTCGCGCGAACTCGGCCAGGGCGTCAAGGTCGTCCATACGAATCGGATCCTCGAACCAGGTCGGCGTATACTCTTCCAGGGCCTGGGCGATTCTTTTGGCACATGGCAGATCCCACAAGCTGTGTAACTCGACCATGATCTCCATACGGTCGCCCACGGCGGCGCGGATCTTTCGGAACGGTTCCAGCCCCACTTTGAGATCGGCGTTGGAGATGTGGTGGCCGCCCGACGCCTCGGCATAGGGATCGAAGGGCCAGATCTTCATTCCGGTGATCCCTTGCTCCAGTAGGCTCTCGGCCAGTTCATCAGCGCGATGGATGAAAGCATCAAGGTCCTCATATGGCCCGGCGCTTGCCGAGGAGACGCCCCAGTTACCCACGGGCAGGCCGCCACCGCCCGGCGCCTTTCGCACGTAGCGATAGCCTGCGCAGGTGTTGTAGGTGCGGATACGGTCGCGGCTCGCCCCGCCCAGTAGTTGATAGATTGGCTGCCCGCACACTTTACCGAGAATATCCCAGAGGGCAATATCGATGGCCGAGCGCCCTCGATTCTCCACCGCCGTGCTGTTAAAACCGACAAAGGGATTGAGCCCTTGCCAATGACGATCGATGCGCAGCGGATCGGTGCCCAGCAGGTAGGGCGCCGCCGTCTCGTGTACCCATGCCGCCACCGCCTGGGCGCCGAAGAAGGTCTCCCCCAGACCGCTGATCCCCTCGTCGGTATGGACCTGAATATAGGCGAGATTGGGAAACTCATCGATGAGCAGAGTCTCGATGGCGGTGATCTTCATGAGAACTTATCTCCACTGAATTGATAAAGGCGATGATAGAATGTGGGCCGCGAGAAGGCAAGTGATCTGCTCACCTTCCGCTAAGCGCAGCGAGGCGCTCGCGCACAAAGGTGTCGAGGCCGCCATTATTCATCAGTCCCTGGATGAACGGGGGTACCGGCCGCGCCGCGTACCGCCGACCCTCAACCCTGATGCTCCCAGTATCGGTATCCACGCTCAGCGTCATGCCGTCGGCGATATGGGCCACGGCTTCCGGCGCAATCACCACGGGCAGGCCGATGTTGATGGCGTTGCGATAAAAGATGCGGGCGAAGCTCGCTGCGATCACGCAGGAAATACCTGCCGCCTTCAGGGCGATGGGCGCGTGCTCGCGGGAGGACCCACACCCGAAATTGCGCCCTACCACCAGGAAGTCACCCGACCGCACCCGTGCCGCGAAGCCGGGGTCCAGCCCTTCCAGGGCGTGCGCGGCCAGGTCGGCCGGATCGCTGAGATTCATATAGGGACCGGGGAGGATCACGTCGGTGTCGATGTCATCGCCGTAGCGGTGCGCGGCGCCCTCGAAAATCATCTCTCTCCTCAACTCTGGATAAAGCTGGGCGGCGCGTCGACCAGCCGGGCCGGATCCTGCAGCACGCCCGCCAGGGCGCTGGCGGCGGCCACGTAGGCATTGGCCAGGTAGACCTGGCTCTTCACGTGACCCATACGTCCCCGGAAATTGCGGTTGGTGGTGGTCACGGCCACCTCACCCTCGGCCAGGATGCCGTTGTGTACGCCGCAACACGCACCGCAAGTGGGCATGGAGATGGCGGCGCCCGCCTCGGAAAGCGTCTCCAGTAGACCCTCGCGCATGGCCTGGCGGTAAATCTCCTGGGTGGCCGGCACCACGATCAACCGCATGCCGGCGGCGATGTGCCGGCCCCGTAAGACGTGCGCCGCCTGACGGAGGTCGGTCATGGTACCGTTGGCGCAGTTCCCGATGTAGACCTGGTTGACCGGCACCCCCGCCACCTCGCTGACCGGCCGCACCTCGCCCGGACTGTATGGCACGGCGACCAGCGGCTCAATGCTCCGCAAGTCGAAGTGCTGACGCGCGCTGTATACCGCATCCTGGTCGGGCCACACCGGCGTGAACGGACGGAGCGCTCGCGGCTCGACGTAGGCCAGGGTGACCTGGTCGGGCGGCACCATGCCGGTCTCGGCGCCGGCCTCCACCGCCATGTTACAGAGCGCCATTCTCTCGTCCATGTTGAACTCAGGCATGGCGGCGCCGCCAAACTCCAGGGCCTGGTAGGCCGCGCCGTCCACGCCAAGGCGGCCGATCACGGAGAGGATAAGATCCTTGCCGGTGACGAACGGATGACGTGGGCCGGCAAACTCGCAGTGGATCGTCTCCGGCACTACGATCCACTGTTCGCCCAGCGCCATGGCGGCGGCAATATCGGTGGATCCCATCCCCATGCCGAGGGCGCCGAAGGCGCCGGCCGTGCAGGTATGGGAATCGGCGCCCAGCACGAGATCTCCAGGGGCAATGAGCCCTTTTTGCGGGAGGAGGGTATGTTCGATACCCCCGTCGGTCAACTCGAAGTACCAGCGCAGATCCTGCACTTTGGCGAAGCGGCGCATCGCCTCCAGGGCCAGGGCGCTCCGTGTATCCTTGGCGGGCGCGAAGTGATCGGAAATCAGCACCACCCGCTCGCGGTCGAACACCCGCGTTGCTCCCAGCCGCGCGAAGGCATCAAAGGCGATCTGCCCGTTGGCGTCGTGCAGATGCACCAGGTCCAGACGCGCCACGACTACATCGCCCGCCTTCGCGTTCGGCGTAGCGCTATGACCGGCCAGGATCTTCTCGGCCATCGTCCGACCCATGTAGTGCTCCTTCAGGTAAGCCGCGTCGATTCGCATGCACGCCGGGTTTGTCGCGGTGCCGACCCTTCCTATTGGGCCGTGTAGCCGCCGTCCAGGGCGATGATATGTCCGGTCATCATCGCCGAGGCCGGACTGGCCAGGTAGAGCACGGTACCCACAATTTCCTCGGGCCGACCCATTCGGCCCAGCGGGATATGACTGACTACCCGATCCTTGTACGCTTCCTCCGCCTCGATCACCCGCCGCACCATCGGCGTCTCGAAGGTGCAGGGGGCGATTCCGTTGACCGTAATGCCGTAGGGCGCCCATTCCACGGCCAGAGTGCGAGTCATCTGCACCACGGCGCCCTTGCTCGCGCAATAGGCCACGCTCATCGGCAGACCGACCAGACCGCCGATCGACGCCATGGTGATGATCCGCCCCTGGCCCTGCTCACGCATCACGCGGCCCGCCGCCTGGCAGCACAGCCAGGTACCTTTCAGATTGACCGCGATGATCCGGTCCCATTCCTCCTCGCCGAACTCGACCGCCGGCCGACGCAGCGTAATGCCCGCGGCGGTGACCAGAATATCCAGCCGGCCCCAGGTTCCCACCACCGTCCGCACCGCCGCCGCCACTTCGGTGCTTGCCGTCACGTCGAGCGGCTGCACCAGGACATCACCGCCCCAGCCCGCGATCTCCTCTTTCAGAGTGAACAGCGGGTCACCGGTTAGGTCGGCCAGGGCCACGCGGACTCCGCAGCGCGCCAGGCCGCGCGCGATAGCCGAGCCCAGACCACCCGCCGCTCCCGTAATCAAAGCCGTGCTGTTTTCCAGATTGAACCCTGCCTCGCGCAGTCCATCAACCGCCATGGGCCTTTGCCTTCCTTACGATCGTGGCTGTGTTGGCAAAATCGTCTGGGAGCGCGAGACACCCGCAAGCGAGTCCCCGGCTCGTCCCCGTTGGCGACGAGGACGAGCAAGATGCTCCCAGTGGGGTCGTCCCATCGACGATTTCGCCACCAGAGTCTGTGACCATCACGCGGTATCCAGGTGATCGAGCGTCTCGGCCAGGGTCTCCAGGAAGCGGGCCACCTGCGCGCCGTCCAGAACCCGATGATCGGCGGTGACCGTGACCGTGACTGTGGAAAGTTCGCGTAAGGGACTGGGCGCCACGACGGTGTGTAGAGCGCCGACCGCCAGAATGGCGGCCTCGGGCGGATTGACGATCGCCGTGAATTGATCCACTCCCATCGGGCCAAGGTTCGAAACGGTAATGGTGGCCCCACTCAGCGCGCCTGCGGTGAGCCGCCCCGCCCGCGCTGCGTCTTGCAGGGTGCGTCGGACCTGGGCCAGTGCCTCCAGACTCAGTTGCTCCGCCCCGGCAATCACCGGGACGATTAGACCCTCGGGAAGGGCCACGGCAATGCCCAGGTTGACTTTGTCGTGCAGGACGATGGCGGGCGGATCCCCGGCCTGATAGCAGGCATTCAGCTCCGGGTGGGTGCGGAGCGCCCGGATCACGGCCAGATGGATGAGGTCGATAATACCCGGCGCCCGCCCAGCCGCCGCCTCGGCGCGCGCCGTGTCCAGATAACGCAGGGCCGCCCCCATGTCCAGCTGCCGCTGCACCGAAAACTGCGGCACCGTGCCGGAGGACAGCACCATGCGTTGGGCAATGGACTGCCGCATTTTGCTGAGCGGCACGGTGCGGCTGCCGGCCGTGGCCACTGAGCCTGCAGGATGATCGGCCGCCTGCCGTACATCCTGCAGACCAATCCGTCCTCCTGGTCCGGTGCCGGTGACCTGCGTCAGATCGATGCTCAGCTCCCGGGCCAGGTTCTTGGCGGCGGGCGAGGCATTGACATGGGGACGCAGGATGCTCGCCTCCGCCGTTGCGACCGGAGCCGACGGCGAACCGGCGGCAACAGGCGATCCGGCCGGTTCGCCGGACGGAGACGGCACGGCACTCACCGTCAACGGCTCATCGGCGTCGGCGCTGAGCAGGGCGATCGGCGTGTCGCACGGCACCGTCACGCCGGCCCCGATCAGCAGCGAGCGGAGGATGCCGCTAACCGGCGCCTCCATGGCCACGTTGACCTTATCGGTCTCGATCTCCGCCAGCTCCTCGCCTTTGGTCACGGAGTCGCCCACCGCTTTCAGCCATTGCACGACCGCGCCCACCTCCATGGTGAGACTGAGCCGGGGCATCTTTACCTCAGTTATCATCGATCGGCCCTACGCCGCTGTTTCACGGACCACCGCCTCGATCCTCGTTTCATCGGGCACCAAAAAGTCCTCCAGATCCGGCGCGAAGGGTACCGGCGTATTAGCGGCGGCCACCCGCTGGATCGGCGCATCCAGGTACGTGAATGCCTCGGTGCCGATGATGCTCGCCAGCTCGGCGCCGAAGCCGCCGCGCTCCACCGCTTCATGCACGATTACCAGGCGGTGGGTCTTCCGCACCGAGGCCAGAATGGTGGCCCGGTCGAGGGGGACCAATGAGCGGGGGTCGATCACCTCGAGGTCGGGACCGCCCGCCGCGCCCAGCCGCTCGGCCACCGCCAGCACTCTGGGCACCATACGCGAGGTTGCCACCACGGTCACGTCGCGCCCCGCCCGCTTAATATCGGCCACGCCGAGCGGAATCAGATACTCCTCCTCGGGGACGGGGCCTTTGCTGTTATACATCATCTTGTGCTCGATAAAGAGCACCGGGTCGGGATCGCGAATGGCGGATTTGAGCAGTCCCTTGGCGTCGTACGGCGTGGACGGCATCACCACCTTGAGCCCAGGCACATGAATGAACCACGCTTCGAGGCTTTGCGAGTGCTGGGCCGCCGAGGCTCGCCCCGAGCCGCCGGCGGTGCGAATGACCATCGGTACGCCGACCTGGCCTCCGGACATATAGCGGATTTTCGCGGCTTGGTTAACCGCCTGGTCCATCCCGGCCGCGATGAAATCCAGGAACATGATCTCCGCGACCGGGCGCATTCCGGCCAGGGCGGCGCCCACCGCGCAGCCGATGATCGCCGCCTCGGAGATCGGCGTGTTGCGGATCCGTGACTCGCCGAACTCGGTCGAGAGGCCCTTGGTCACCCCAAAGGTGCCACCCCAGGGGTCGATCATCTCCTCGCCGATCAGCACCACCGCCGGATCGCGCAGCAGTTCCTCGCGCAGGGCCTCGCGGATCGCTTCCCGATACTGGATCTCTCTCATAGCGGCACCCCCACCGGCCACTCGGTGTAAACATCCTCCAGCGCCGTTTCGGGACGCGGGCGCGGCCCCGCCTCGGCAAACGCCTCCGCCGCCGCCACGCGCGCCGCCGCCTCATCCTGTATGGCCTGCAACTCGGCGGCCGTAAAGCCCTGGCCGAGGAGCGTCTGCTCAAATGAGGGAATGGGGTCACGCGCCTTCCAGGCCGCCACCTCATCATCGGGCCGGCCGATGGCGCAGATCGGATTGCTGATCGCATGCCCCGTATAGCGGTATGTCTTCAGTTCGAGCAAAGTCGGCCCATCCCCCCGTCGGGCCCGCGCTACCGCTTCCCGGGCCACCTTATATACCGCGAGCACATCCTGGCCATCCGCCTGGACGCCGGGAATACCGTAGCCCGCCGCGCGGATCGCCAGATCCTCGATTTTGGCGTGCATGCGCTGGGGCGTGAACTGAGCATAGCGGTTGTTCTCGCAGATAAACACCACGGGCAGGTTCCAGAGCGCGGCGAGGTTCACTCCCTCGTGGAACGCGCCGTGGTTGGTAGCGCCGTCACCGAAGAAGCAGGCCACCACCTGGCCCGCGTCCCGCCATTGCGCCGCCAGGCCCGCCCCGGTCGCGATCGGTACGTTGGCGGCCACGATGGCGTTGGCGCCCAGCACGCCGACGCTGCGGTCGATGATGTGCATGGAGCCGCCCCGCGCCCGACAGAGGCCATTCTCGCGGGCGAATAACTCGGCCATCATACGGTTCATGTCGGCCCCTTTGGCCAGCACGTGCCCATGGCCGCGATGCGAGGTAAGCAGGTAATCGTCGGTATTCAGATGGATGCAGGTGCCGGCGGCGCAGGCCTCCTCGCCCAGATAAACATGCAGCACGCCGCCGAGTTTGCCCGCGTTGAACAACTCGACCAGGCGGGTCTCGAAGAGGCGAATGGTCACCATCGTCTCGTACATACGGCCCAGCATGGCGCGATCGGGCATCTCCTCCGCTACCGCGGTACGTTCCCGGCTCAAATCAACGGCCATCAAACACGCTCCTTCCCTTGCTTTTTGTCTCGGACGGGCGATGCGCATTATCCCTACGTAGCATTGGTCTCACAGCTTCAACACCAGGAGACGCAGCTCGGTGAGTTCCTCGATGGCCGAGCGCAGGCCCTCGCGGCCGAATCCGGAGGCTTTCACCCCGCCGTAGGGCATGGAGTCCACGCGCCAGGAATTGATATCGTTGACGATCAACCCGCCCACTTCCAGTTCCTCGAAGGCTTGATAGACCAGGCGCAGGTCGTGGCAGAATAAGCCCGCTTGCAGGCCGTAGGGGGTATCGTTGGCCCAGGCCAGCGCCTCATCGAACTTGGCATAGGGCGTTACCACCACCACCGGGGCGAACACCTCCTCGCAGCTCACCTTCATCTGGTGCGTCACCTCGGTCAGCACGGTAGGTTCCAGAAAGGGACCCTGGCGTCGACCGCCGATGCGCACGACCGCCCCTGCCGCAACCGCCTCCTCCACCCAACCTTCGGCCCGTAGCGCCGCCGCTTCATCGATCAGCGGACCCATGGTAACGGCAGGGTCCAGCGGGTCGCCCATCTTGATCGTCCGTACATGGCTGAGCAGCAGGTCGAGGAATGGCTCGTAGACCTCCTGTTGTACGTAGATGCGCTGCACGGCGATGCATGCCTGGCCGGCGCGCAGAAAGCCGCCGGTCGCGCAGCGCGCCGCCGCCCACGTCAGATCGGCATCTTGATGCACGATCACGGCACCGTTCCCTCCCAGTTCGAGGGTGACGCGCTTTCGATTCGCCTTCGCCTTGAGCGCCCAGCCCACCGGCACGCTGCCCGTAAAGCTGAGCGCCTTGAGCCGCGCATCGGTCACCAACGGCTCCGCCGCGGCCACATCGCAGGGCAGCACGCTAAGCGCGCCGGCGGGCAGGCCCGCCTCCAACAGAATCTCGCCCAAGGAGAGAGCGGACAGCGGCGTGCGCGGGGCCGGCTTGACGATCACCGGATTCCCGGCCGCGAGGGCGGGAGCAATCTTATGGGCGGGCAGCAGCAGCGGCGCATTGTAGGCGGTTATGCCCACCACCGGCCCGATAGGGAAGCGGCGCACCTCGCCTAGACGCCGCTCCCCGGCGGGCGCCGTGTCGAGGGGAATAATCTCCCCGCCGATGCGCGTGGCTTCCTCGGCGGCGATCCGGAAGACCGTCACCGTCCGGGCCACCTCGCCTCGCGTCTCGCCGATCGGATTGCCGCTTTCCAGGGTTATCTGTCGGGCCAGCGCCTCCCCACGTGCCTCGATCAGCCCGGCGGCGCGTTGGAGGATTCCGGCGCGTTGGTAGGCGGGCAGGCGCCGCGTCACCGCGAAGGCGTCCACGGCGGCGGCGATGGCGTCCTCGACCTCGGCGGGACTGGCGTTGGCCACCGAGGCCACGATCGCCCCGGTATAGGGGTAAAGCACCGTGGTCTGGTCGGCGGATTGCCGCCAGGCGCCCCCCACCAGTAGGTCACGGCAAGGGGCATCGGCCATGGTGTCCGACATCATCGCTTAACCCCGAGGTAGGGAGGCTCGGCAGACCGCGGGTGACCATAGCCGAGGTCGGCCACAGTGTATAACATCATCATTCAACCCCCCGTGTCGGCGGGTGCGGCCGGCGATTCGCCGCCCCGGATAATCTCCACCAGATCGGACCGGCTCTGCCACCAGGCATCCCACTCCTGGCGGTCGGTCCGTTCCTTGGCGCACTCTAAAATGATGTCGTGCCCCAGGTACTCACGGGCCAGCAAGGCCAGGGCACGATTGGCACTGGCGAATCCATATACCTGCTTGCTGGGCGTGAAGCGGGCTACCACGGTATGCCGATCATCAGCCACCAGCACCAGCAGGCGGCCGTCGATACGCTGCTGAACAATGTCCGCATGTGAATGGTGGTAGACGCGGGCGAAGTCGAGTTCGGCCGTCTCACCGTAGAGCATCACATGGAGCCGCGTCCCCCGCTTGGCGGCCTCGTGCAGGGCGGGACGGAGGGAGGGCAGTTCGTCACTCCAGAGCGACAGATACAATTCCCGTCGGGCCGTAGCGATGGCCTCGCGCACCTGGATCACCACGCTTGGCTCGCCGCGAATGCTCAGCACATGCTCCTCCGCCTCGAAGGCGCCGAGTTGTGCCAACTCCACCTCAAGATAGTCCAGGGTGGTGGAGATATTCTGCCGGTAGCGGGCCAGCACTTGCGATGAGGGGAGGGCAACGTACTTGGTGCCCTCGCCTTCGCTAAAACCGGCCACCGCACCCTTGGCGACCAACTTCCGGAGTGTCTCATAGGTCTTGGACGACGGCACGTGCGAAGCCTGGCTTATTTCGTTGCCGTTCAGGGCGCCGGTGCGGGTAAGGGCCACGTAGATTTGGGCTTCATACTGCGTGAAGCCAAGGCGCTGCAGATGGGCTACCACGTCACCGGCGAACTCGCGGGCCATCGGGTACCGCCTCCGCTGCTACTACCACGGTAGTGGGAGAGAGAGTTCCTGCACGATAGCACGAGGGGTAGGGGCTGTCAAGCCGCGGCGCCTTCCTCCACCCGATCCAGCCACTCACACATGAGGGCCCGGCATAGTACATCCTGTTCGATATTCACAAAGTGTCCTGCTCGATCGAGCACGGCGAAGGTCGCTCTTGGGTAACTACCCAGAAGGTCCCAGGCGTCCTGGTAGCCGCAGAGGTTGTCCTGCCGTCCGGTCACAATGAGCGTGGGGCCGTCAAAGGGTGCGGGGAGGGTGTCCACCTCAAACGAAAAGAGGCCGGCGGCGTCCAACCGGGCAAAAAACCCGTGGTCGGCCCTCTGGATCTCCGTGACCACGTCATGCACCGCCGCGATCACCGGGAGGCTCCGCACCACGACGAGATCCGCGACGACCGGCGCCTCGTCCGGCCCCAGCTTTGCCGTAAGCGTCGGATCGTCAACAAGGACGGTTTTGGGTGGGAGCTGAGCCGGCGCGGGCTCCGCCTTCACCTGGGGCGCGCACAGCATCACGCCGTCGATGGACCCTGCTCTGTGGTAGACCACTCCGCGGGCCAGGTACCCGCTGTATGACAGGCCGGCGACCACGAAGCGTTGACCGGGAATGACCGCGTCGATGAACGCCAGGACAGTATTCAGCATCTGATCATGAGTGGCCAGATGTTCCACCCCCTTGGTCCGCCCCGTGCCGGGCAAATCAGGATACAGGCGCAGCCAACCGTTCCGCTCCGTGAAGAGGGGTTCCATGAACCGTACCATGATGCGGTGATCGCTCGGCCGCCCAGGCAACATCACGATGGGCCGACCGGTGCCGTAGGTTTCATAGAAGACGGCGATATCTCCGAGGTCACAGTTCATATCCTGATGCCTCCGTTCATACATTGGGCCGAGACACTCGCTCGCCACCGCTTTCGCGGGCGCCTATCCTCCGAGGAATGTCGCGTGGGCCACGACAGTTCCATCGAGTTCTCCTATAATGAACTCTCCGCCTGCTTCAGGGTAGGCGTCTGGGATGGAGTGCATGTCCTCGTCCCACGGACCATTTGCGAACCTTAACTGCGCGATGGTCGCAGCGAAGATCGACCACACGACGTCCCGATCCTCGTCTCGATAGCGCCTGAAGGTCAATCCTTCCAACATGATGCTCACCCCTTCACTGCCCGACCAATATAAAGGAAGTGGTCCGTGATGCCGAGGCCTTCGGGTGTCGTACCGGTCCGCTCCACGAGGTCCAGCCAGACTGCCTGGCTTGCCGCGGAGGCACTGAGAAACTCGCGTCCGAGTTTGCCCGCGAACGATTCCGTCCCTGCCAACACCACCTGCTCGAAAGCGGTGTTGAGCTCCCCCTTGGAACTCGGCCGCCGTGGCCATGTGTACCGTGGGTGGGAACCCTTCAATGGGGGGGTCGAAGTTGCCGTCCTGGATATAGCGGTTGAAGAATTCTGCGCGATTCGCGATGCTGTCGGGCTCACCGTGCAATATGTCCCAGAGGAAAGTGATGCGATTGATCCCAGCCGCAAATATCAGGCCGCCTGGGTGCAGGATTCGTGCCGCCTCCTCAATAGCCCGGTAACGCTCCCCCGCGTCGCCCAGATGGTACAGCGGCCCAAGCAGGAGTACGGCATCACAGCAGCTATCAGGCAGGACCTGTAAGGCGGTGGCTGATGCATAGTGGACGCTCGCGATGCGCTCAGCCAAGCCCGCCGCGTGCAAGCGGGCCACGGTGGTGTCGAGCAGCCGCTGTGCCACGTCCACGAGGTGAAGAACACAGCCCCGTCGTGCCAACAGCTCGCTGTAGTGGCCCACACCCACACCGACATCGGCAACCACGGCGCCGCCCGCGATGTAGCGGTCGAGGTATCGAGCGGTGATGGCGTACTCCACGATGCTACCCTGCTCAAGCCGAGTTACTTCGTAGTCAAAGCCATGGCCCACTAGATCCGAGGTATCATAGTTCTTGCCGACATGCTCGTGATGCTTCGCCAACTCATTCATCGGATTGCTCCCTCAGCGTGAGGCAGGACTTTACCATCCCTATCCTAGAGTAATGCCAAGATAGGATTCGCAAGCTCACGCAGTGCGGCGCCCGAATCAGCCGCAGGTTTCACCTTGGCTTTGGTTTAGTCGCCCCGAAAAGGAGGCTCGCGTTGGCCAAACTGATCTACTCGGCTATTACGTCGCTCGACAGCTACGTCGCGGACGAGAACGGCAACTTTGACTGGGCCGCGCCGGACGAGGAGGTACACGTCTTCGTCAACGGCCTCGAGCGGTCGGTCGGCACCTATCTCTACGGGCGTAGGATGTACGAGGTGATGGTCGCCTGGGAGGCCGCGGATGCCTTCGCCGGTGAGTCGCCCATCATGCAGGACTTCGCACGGATATGGCAGGCGGCCGATAAGATCGTGTATTCCAGCACGCTGGAGGCGGTACCGAGCGCTAGGACGCGGATTTCGCGAGACTTCGACCCTGAAGCAGTCCGGCAGATGAAAGTCACATCGGGCCGGGACATCACCGTGGGCGGTCCCGCCCTCGCCGCCCAGGCAATCAAGGCCGGATTGGTCGACGAGTGGCAGCTGTTCGTCACGCCCGTCGTGGTGGGTGGCGGCACTCAGGCCCTTCCCAACCATGTCCACCTGACCCTCGAACTGCTGGACGAACGCCGATTCCGTAACGGCGTGGTGTACCTGCACTATCGCACCGGGGCTTGAGGAGGCGGCGACGCGCCCTGAGATCCACCTCCGTGCGTTGCCGGATGAGGCCGGCAGCCGAGATCATGGCGCCACAACTTGCGCGATCCGCGCCACTATAAATCAGCTCCGTAAGTCGCGTGCCTACGCCCACTGCGGAAAGTTGATGTCAGGGTCACGTTTGCCGAGGGTGCTTATTTCACGCCTGGTGACAGCAGCGCCGGCTATCTAAATTGATCCGGTACCTGGGCCAACTGATCTTCAACTGTCCAACGCTCAGGTCGTGCGGCCGGGTCATTCCATTGCGCTCCAGAAGCGAGCCATTTTTCACGAAAGCTTCTTATCCCTCTTAAGGCTGCATCCTCGTATCCAAACTCTACGCCACAACAAGGGCAATAATCGAACTCAGGGCTTGCGCCATCTAGTCCCCAGGGTGGTGATTGTTGTCTCAGTCCGCACACGCGGCATCCGTAGAGATCAGTATTACTCATGACTGGCCTCTATTCATTGAATGATTCGTCAGGCGCCCCATTTGGGTTGAGGTGAACCGAACTGCCTGGACCGCTCGGCCTGCCCGTACAGTCCGTCCGCCAATTCGATGAGCCGATCCCTGTACTCAAGTTCGCTTAGGAGACGCTGGGGCAGCGCCGATTCTCCGCCCAGCGCCCCGCCCAACGTGCCCGCCATCGCCGCTACGGTATCGGCATCGTACGCAGCGTTGACGGCGGACAAAAGGACCGCTTCGAGGTCATGGGGCGCGCGAAGAAAGAAGTAGAGCGCCGCGGGCAGACTTTCGAGCACAAAAGCACCGTTGAACAGAATGGACATCACCTTGCTTGGCGGCTGATCGAGCAGGCCCGGAATCTCCCCAATGCGGTCATGCAGGGTAACCCCGCGGGTTGGGTCGCTACGGGTCGGCAGCGGGAACGGCTCCATTCCGGCAATGGCGGACTGGATGGCGGCGATCAAATCGCCCGCCTCCCAGGCATCGGACTTTTGCCGCACCAACCAGGCCGTAGCGGCGGCCATGGCCACGGCGCTCGCCACCGCCGTTGGGGCGCGATGCGTGGGCAGTGCGGAGAGCGTGGCCTCGGCGCGCAGTCGTATGGGATCCCTGAAATGGAGCAACCCCACGGGCGCCGCGCGCATGGCGGCGCCGTTCCCTGCATTGTCCTCGCCTGCCAGATACCAGGGAGTCCCGCCCTGAAGCGCAAGCACCGCGGTCGTCGTCGCCCGTCCCTTGCCGCGCCCCACCGGCAACCATGCTACCAGGCGGCGGGCCAGATCGGAGGGATCCAGCCAACCGTTGCTCATGAGGCACTCGGCTACCTCGATCGTCAACTGCGTATCATCGGTGATCGTGCCGATGGGGCCGCCCTGATGCCCATGCCAAGGGAGGTAATCGGTGTAGCGCCACGGCGGTGCGAAGACAGGCGTTTTACTGCCCTCCGCCGGACGGCCCAGCGCGTCACCGATAGCCCCGCCCAGCAAGGCCGCTCTGAAGCGGCTACGCAGATCGGCCGGATCGCTCACCGCGGACCAGGCGTCGGTTGCGCCGCGACCAGGCGCATCGGCGTTACCGTTCGCCTCAACTGCCGGCTGCCCAGAACCCGGTGCACCTGCCGACCGGGAAGGCGGTGGGCCAACATCATGGTGGCCGGACGGCAAGGCGGCCCCAGCCGCGAGCAGTGCCTCGACCAGCTTATACGCATCGGTCGGCCAGTACGTTTCGGGGCGCGGTCGGCGTACCCCACTCGCGCCGTGGGCCGGGCGGCACTCCAGCACGGCGGTACGCCACTGCTCGGGGACACCGGCCACGCCGTGGATCGCCCCAAGCAGTGCCCCAGCAATCGCCCCGTTTGTATCTGGATCGCCGCCATGCATCACAGTATCGACGATCCCCTCCTCGAACGATGGGGCATGGAGTGCCTGATAGAAGGCATTCTGGATGGCGTGGAGCACATGACCGCCGTTGATTTCATAGGCCGGACGAGTCGAAGCGGCGGCCTGTAACGCGGCGGTGACCGAGGGGCTGGTCCCGTGCCGGTCATCCCAGGCCAGGGCATGCTCATAGACGGCCGCACCGTCAAGTCCTTCCCACATGGTGGCGGCAAGTGCCGTGATGAACGCCGCCGAGGCATCCTGGCATACCTGGTTTGGGTGCGTGAGGGTAGTGTCCGCCCGCACGAACGCGGCCAGGGAATCAGCATCAAGGAAGGCGCCCCAGATGGCCAGGGGACTCTGGCGCATCAGCGCTCCATTGGCCTCACTGGATCGGTTCGCGGCAGCCCGGCCCGCCGCCGCGAGCGCTGCCCCCCGCGAGCGGGCGGCGCCCATCGCGCCTGTAGCCTGTCCAATGGTCCCTCCCACGTCAAAGGGATCACTCTCCCGCCAGTCCGCGTAGGCGCGCGCCACATCCTCCTCGTCGAAGGCGCCCCGGGTGGCGAGCGAGCGCGCCAGGGCCAGGGCCAGTTCCGAATCATCGGTCACCTGACCCGCGATGGTGTGATGGACCGTACTTGGCCCAATCACTCGCAAGCCGGCGGGGTAGAGCGCCCCAATCTTCTCGGCCGACATGAACTCCACCATGCTACCCAACGCGTCGCCGACCAACTGGCCGATCAGGCACCCCTGGGCGCGGGCAAGCATTTCGGGGTCGGGATCGGCGTCACGGTTAATAGACATGGTCACCTCCTCGGTATATCCATGTGGTTAGGGGCGCACCGCGGGGAAGGGCGTCCTGGAACAGGGATGAACAGATTGTACAGATTGGGATACTATTTTTGCCTCGAACCTGTTATGCACTTTTCAAACTGAGATCGTTATACTCCGGGGCATGGACAGAACAGCATACCCCTGCGGGTGAGCGAAGCTCGTTGTGAAGAGAATGGAGCAATATGCATGCTTCAGACCACGAAGCTCGACCTGTTCGCGGGAATCGCGGTCGCCGACTACGCAGCGGCACTGAAATGGTACGAACGGCTGCTGGGCTCCCCGCCCACATTCTTTCCCCACGACACAGAGGCTGTGTGGGAGCTTGCGGCACATCGGTACATGTACATCGTGCAGCAGCCCGAACACGCCGGCCACGCCATGCATACGCTCTTCGTCGATGACCTCGATCTGCTCGTCACGCGGATAGCCGAGCGGGGACTCGACCCCGTGCAGCGAGAAGCCTACTCGAACGGCGTGCGCAAGATCACGTACCGCGATCCCGACGGAAACGGGATCGGGTTCGGCGGCGGTCCACTCTAACCAGCTTCCGGCTACGGATCGTTTTCATTAGCCGCACGCAACCGCTCCGTATTATTACTGATCAGAGGTCTCGTCACCCTGTCCAGTGCATACGGTACAACGGATCACGACGAGGCGAGATCAAAGGGAGCAAGGACGCTTGTGCCGGCAGTAGCGATGGCCAAGAGACTTCGGGTGACACTCGAAATCGGACCGAAAGGCAAGAAGGTGGTGGCGGTGGCGCCGGATTGGCCCGGTCTGGAGCGCGGCGCGAAGACCGGGGAGGCCGCCATTGAACAGGTACAATCCTACCTCCCGCGCTATGCGCCGGTGGCGAAGCTGGCCGGGATGGATGCGGAGTTTGCGGCCAGCACCACCGTCGACGTGGTCGAGCGCTATCCGGGCGTGGGCTCAACCGACTTCTGGGGCATCTCGTTCGGGTGTTCGGGCATCGATCGGCAAGACCTGTCGAGCGCGGAATTGGAACGTGAACTGGCCCTGATGCAGGCATGCTGGGCGTTTTTCGACCAGGTGCGTGCGCGCGTGTCGGCCGAGTTGCGGAAGGGTCCGCGAGGGGGAGGGCGTGATCGGGACCGCATCGTTCGTCATACGGTTGGCACAGAGCTGGACTGGGCAGCGAAGGTCGGAGTGGTCATTTCCCACGGTGCGACGCTGACCGATGAGGAGCTGAAAGCGTACCGAAATGCCTATCGCACGGCAATTCGGACGTTCCATGCCGAGGGCAAAATGGCCCGAACCTGGCCGCTCCGCTACCTGATTCGGCACACCGCGTATCATACGCTGGATCACGCCTGGGAAATGGAAGACAAAGACCTGAAAGTTTAGTACAGGCTTTGGGCTGACCAGGGCACAGCGATTGCGTGCCCACGAGAACATGGTGCGCCAAATGGGGGACAGGATGAGCAAAGTCCGGATCGGCATCATCGGGGACTACCGACCGACCCACGACACGCATCAAGCTACCGAGGCGGCGCTACACCACGCGGCTGACCGCTTGGCCTGCGCGGTAGACCTAACCTGGCTGCCCACCGCGTCGCTCGACCCGCTGCCCTCCGCGTACCTCGAATCCTTCGATGCCCTCTGGTGTGCCCCGGGCAGTCCCTACCAGAATATGGATGGGGCGCTGAACGCGATCCGCTGGGCACGAGAGCATGACCGGCCGCTCCTCGGTACCTGCGCCGGCTTCCAGCATATTGTCATCGAATACGCGCGTACCGTGTTGGGCATCGTGGATGCCCAACACGCTGAGTATGGACGCACGAGCGCCCCACTCGTCGTCACGCCACTCTCCTGTTCGCTTGTCCAGGGGGAGAACCTCGAAATCCTGGTCGATCCCGAATCGCGCGCGGGCCGTATTTATCAGCAGCGTTGGGTCCGGGAGCAGTTTCGCTGCACCTTTGGACTCAATCAAGCCTACCAGGCAGTCCTGCACGATGCCGGTTTACGCGTAGTCGGCGTGGACCAGGACGGCGAGCCGCGCATCGTGGAAGCGCCCGCGCATCGCTTCTTGGTCGGAACCCTGTTCATCCCCCAGTTGAAATCCACGGCGGAGCATCCCCATCCGCTGATTGTCGCCTACCTGGAGGAGGCGAGGCGCGTCCAAGAACAAAGTTCGCTTGCGCCTCCGCACTCGCCTCAGGTGTGAGAGGTATACAGATGCCGATGGTAAGGATCAACGTCCTACATATGTATTACGAGATCCACGGCGAAGGTGAGCCGCTCGTGCTGATCGCCGGCCTGGTGACCGACATCATCCCGTATCGCCGAATCATTCGCGAACTGTCGCCATGTCCTCTATGAGGTGAACCGTCAGCCCGATCGATGTGAAGATCTCTCCGTAGTCACCCCAATCACCGCGCACTATTGTAGACGGGTCGTTACCAAACTTTCGTCCTATGGCGCCGCCGGTATTCGTGGCCGATGATTGAATCAACCGGCCAGTGCGGTGCGTCCTCGCCGATATGCCCAGGGCGCCCGCTGCCGACCGCGAACCTTCTTAACCGCATGCGGCTAGACGAAATTGTTGATTGATGCGAAAGATTACCCGCGCCGATCGCCTACGCTATCGCTTTGATAATCTGCTCTCTCGCGGCCCGATCGTGCTTATCGGGCTCTTGTTCCTGCTCTCCGCCGCCCTGCTCGTTGCCGTGGTGGCCTTCATGGCCATTACCCGCCAGATCCCGAACGACGGCAACGGCCACGGCCTTTCCGTGTCCGGCATGGCGTGGACAGGGCTGCTTACCACCCTGGATACCGGTGAGATCGAGAACGTGGCAAACAACAGCGCAGGCGCCCTAGCCGCCCTCCTGCTCACCACGTTCGGCGGCATCTTTCTGACCAGCATCCTGATCGGCTTGCTGACCACCGGCATCTCCAGCCGCCTTGATGCCTTACGCAAAGGGCGGTCGTTGGTGGTCGAGCACGGCCACACGGTGGTTCTGGGCTGGTCGCCCCAGATCTTTACCGTACTCGCCCAGTTGGTCATGGCCAACCAGAATCAGCGTCGGTCGGCCATCGCGATTCTGGCTGATCGCGATAAGGTAGAGATGGAGGACGAAGTCCGGGCGCGATTGGGCGATACCGGCAACACGCGTATCATCTGTCGCACCGGCAGCCCCATCGACCTCACCGATCTGGAGCTGGTCAATCCGCACGCGGCACGATCGATCATCGTCCCCACCCCCGAGGGAGACGATCCCGACGCGCACGTGATCAAGACCATTCTCGCCATCACCAATAACCCTCGCCGGCGACCGGAACCGTACCACATCGTGGCCGAGTTGCACGACAGCCGGAATCTGGAGGTCGCCCATCTGGTCGGCCGGGCCGAGGCGCAGCTTGTCGCTTTGGACGACATGACGGCACGGATCATCGTGCAGACCTGCCGCCAGTCCGGCCTCTCGGTCGTCTATACCGAACTGCTCGACTTTGACGGCGACGAAATCTACTTCCAGCCCGAGCCGGGACTGACCGGGCGCACCTTTGGCGAGGCCTTGCTTGCCTACGAGGACTCCGCCGTGATCGGCC
>JAICHN010000040.1 GCA_025924845.1 Chloroflexota bacterium
ACGTCCTCATGCACCTCGGGGAGCGCGTGTGGGTCCGACACGTGGAACCTTAACCGGTCGCCCGCCGGACTTCCCCCCTGGTCCAGCGAGGCGGCCAGTACATAAGCGCCGGCAGGTCCCTCGAGTCGTACGACTTTCGTGAAGACCGGAACCGCTAAGGGTCCATCCGTTCCCTGGGCCGGCGTAGGGATTTGCGCCGTGATGTGCTGCTCCCAGACCGGTCCGGAAGGCCCGACTATGCGCAGGCGGGCCGGGTACTCGCCCGGCCCCAGCACATCCTCGTTGGCCAGCACGGCCTCGACCGTTACCTCGGACCCGGCGTACACGTGCCTTGAGGAGAGGAACAGGCACCAGCGCAGCGGCGCGAGGCCGTCCTCCAGGGCATCCACGATCCCCGGTTTCCACTCGCGCCATAGGGTCCAGAGTCCTTCTCCCGTATAGCCGTGGTCCAGCATGCCCGTAACATTGTAGCCCGCCAGGGAGGGATTGGCGCGGATCAGATTGAGCCCGGCCAGCCGCCACCTTGAATGCAGACGCTGGCTCTCGCGCAGCAGATCGCGCGGGAACGGATAAACACGCCCCAATCCGTAGCGCTCCCAATCGGCCAGGTAAGGATCGAGCATCGCATGAAAGACACGCAGATCGTCAGCGGCCGGAGCAGTGGGCGATTGCTGGTAGCGCTTAACGATGTGCTCGACATCGAGCAGGCTGCCGATGCCATACTCAGAGAGGTAAACCGGTTTGGTTCCTGACCCCAGGGTGCGCAGAAACCTCTCGGTCTCGGCGGAGTGCGGCACTTGTGGATACACGTGGGCATCCCCTGCCCCCGTCACGTAGGCAGGTTGCCCGGCATCGGCGGGAACCCGCGTCCCCGCACCCGGCACCTCGGGAGCATCAGGCGCTTCGCTGCCCCACACGTGCTCCCAATGCGCGCTGCCCGGATTGCTGACCGAACCGATGCGGGTGGCGCGGTCCCAGCGTCCGCTGCCGAGCAGCACGGCTCGTGTCTGGTCGAACTCACGAAGCAACGGCAAGCTGCCCACGGCATGGCGGAAGGTCGGGCCGTCCTGCGTTTCGTTGAGTAGACCCCAGATCACCACGCTGGGGTGGTTGCGGTCGCGCAGCACCATCTCGCGGAGGGCGCGGTCAAACCGTTGCCCCAGTTGGGGGGAATCGCCCAGTACCCAGGCGGCCAGGTTCTCTTCGTAGACCAGCAGCCCGATCTCGTCGCAACAGTCCAGTTGGGCGGGCAGGGGCATGCCGGCAATAAAGCGCACCATGTTCAGCCCGCATGCCTTGGCGAACAACAGATCGCGGCGGACCAGGTCCGGGTCGTCCGGTATGATGAAGCCGAGTGGAAAGTGGTTCCCCGTATGGGTTGAACGCACGAAGAGCCGCTTGCCGTTCAGCCGGAAGTAGCCGTCGACCACGCGGAAGTCGCGGAAGCCGCAGCGTATTGCCTGATCATGGTAATAGGTAGCGCCCGCCGCGCCGACCGCCTCCAGCCGTACCGTCACGCGATACAAATAGGGATCCTCGAGGCTCCAGAGGCGGTGATGGTCGATAGCGAGGGTGGTCTCGCCATGCCCATCACCCGGGGGCACCTCTATGGCGATGTCCATTGCGGCCAACGACTCTCCGACGGCAGCCGAACCGACCGAGACGTACAGCTTGACCATGGCCGTCCCCGCGGTGTCGTTACGTAGGCTCACGGTCAGGTCAATCCGGCCGCTGTGGCTGTTCGGGCGGGCGAATACGTCGGTGATGCGGAGCGCGGGGACGATCAACAGTTCCACCGGTTGGACGATCCCCCCGTAGTTCAGCCCGTTACCGGGATGGAAATCCTCCATCAGCATCTTGTTGCGATGAGGGATCTGGCGCAGGGTAATATCGTCGATTGGCGTGTTGGTGGGGTTGAGGACCCTGACCGCCAGAAGGTTTTCGTTCGGCTGCAATGCGTCGGTAGCATCAAGACTGAACGGCGTCTCGCCGCCCTCATGGCTACCGAGATACTGTCCGTTGAGCCAGACTTCGCCCAGGTATTCCACGGCATGGAAATGAAGTAGGGCGCGCTCGTGGCCGGTCGGCCGGCGCGTCGGCGTGAACGAGCGCCAATACCAGGCGACGCCGTAACGGCCGGCGAACGACTGCTGGATCGTGCCGGGAACCGACGTCGGTCGTGTTTCGACCGCGGGAACCCCCCCAGGCCACTGATCTTCGCGTCCGCGATTAGCGGGATCGAGGGCGAGGGTCCACGTGCCGGTGAGCGGCTGCCGACTATCTGGGCCGGGGGTCGTCATGACGGTCAACCTCCTAAATCTATATCGAGGTATCAGGAGCGAGTACCGAGCAATTTTCTCGTCAAGCGCAAAACGCCAAGCTCCTCCAGACCGACCAGCACCGGATCGCTGATCGCGAATGAGGGCGTCACCGCGAGACAGAGGGCACCGGGCGCCTCCGCCCGATCCGACCATGTTGTCCCCGCATCATGCGACAGGTATACGGCTGATTCGGTGGCGATCAGGATCGTGCGATCGGCGCTGAAGGTAGGAGAGAGGACGACGGCATTCACGCAGGCATCACGCAAGGTGGGGCCGGTAGGCTCCCAGCTTACGCCGCGATCGGCCGAGCGGAAGAGACCGGACCGCTCCGTCCCCGCGTAAAGAGCGCCGTCCGCGCCAAACTCAGGCGAGATCGCCAGAGCCTGCACGACGGCTCCCTCGGCCGGTTGGCCGATTTCACGCCAGGCGCGTCCACCGTTCGGACTGCGGAACACGCCGGTGGCGGTAGCGGCAAAGATGGTTTCATCACTGGAGAAACGTGGGGAGATCGCAAGCGCCGTGACGTCCAGATCGAGCAGGCCAAACCGGCCCGCTTCCCACGTCGTCCCTCGGTTACGGGTGACGAACACCCCGTCAGCCATGGTGGCGGCAAAGGCGGTGCCGTCGCGCGTGTATTCAGGCGACATTACGAGCGCGGTCACATCAACCGGCCGGCCCTGGAAATCTCCCGCCGTCCAGGAGGATCCCCCGTTCGTCACGCGAATAACGCCGCCGGCAAGGCCGGCCACCAGCAGTTCGCCGTCCTCCGCGAAGCCGGGAGAGACGGCCACCGCGCTGAGCGGCACGACAGGACCGGTCTCACCAAACGGGCGCCAGGTCTTTCCGCCATCCACGGAGCAAAACAGCCCAGCCAGGGTGGCGGCGAAGACCGTTGCATCACGATCGAAGTCAGGCGACACGGCGAGGGCCGTCACCGCGCTACCCGCCAGGGCGCCGCGATCCTCTACACCGTCCATAGCGGTCGTCATGCGCGGCCCTCCCCTTCGCTTCTACTCAATGGGACGAACGTTTATGGCTTGGCGACCGTCAACGGTTCGCGCTTGTGGACGAGCACATCGCTGATCAGGGTCATCACGGCGCCGCTCACCGCCGTTTCCAGCGCCTTCCGCAAGACCGGCACGGGATCCAAGATGCCCGCGTCCCACATGTCCACTACCTGGCCGGTACAGGCGTCGAAGCCGGACCAGGCATCCCCCGCCCGCACCTGGGCCACCACGGCATGCGCATCGAATCCGGCGTTGGCGGCGATCACGGCAAGTGGCTCCTCGATAGCCGCCGCCAATGCCTGAAAGGCGACGCTCTCCTCGGCCGACCCCGCGGGCACCTCCAAGGCCTCACGACAAGCCAGATAGGCCGCGCCTCCGCCGGGAGCCACGCCGTCGGCCAGGGCAAGGCGGAGCGCCTTTACGGTCCGCTCGGCCAATGCCTTGCGCGTCTGCTGCTCCTGCTCGGCGTCCGCGCCAACCTTGAGAATGGCCACGCCGCCCATCAGCTTACCCAGGCGTTGCCGGACCTGTTCCACCTCATCCGCCTTGGTCGTCGTCGCCAACTCCGCCCTCACCGCCGCGATCCGCCGCCGCAGAGCGCTAGGATCCGCGTCGCCTCCGTAGACGCCGAAGTTGCCCGAATTGACCCACACGTGATTGGCGCGGCCGAGATCATCCAGGGTGAGGTTCGCGGCCCGTTCGCCGCTCGCCGCGGCTACGACGCGTCCGCCGGTCAGCACGGCCAGATCCTCGAGAATGCGCTCTCGGAATGGCGCTTCGGCCGGCGCACGAACCGCGACCGAACGCAGCTTCCCCTGGCGATGGTTGGCGAGGAGCAAACTCAGGGCGCTCCCAGACAGCTGATCGGCGATCACCAGTAAACCGGGACAGCCGGCGGCGACCAGTCTATCTAACAACGGAATGAGATCCTCGGCCTCGGTCAGAGCCAGGTCGCTGATCAGGAGCATTGGGCCGTCAAGCCGAACCTCCTGCTTGTCGTCATCCGTAATGAAGTACGGCGAGCAATATCCTTCGTTCCAGTGAACACCTTCCACGTACTGCCTGGTCAGGCCGGCCGCGTAGCCGTTCTCTACCAGCAGGCAGCCATCCGGCCCGATGATCTCGAGGATTTCGCCCAGCATCCTTGCCAACTCAGGATCGTGACACATGGTGAGGGCGGCGCCGGCAATCTCGTCCGGCCCATTGAGCGGCCTTGCCTGGCGAAGCAGGGCATCCGACGCCGTTACAAGGGCATGCTCAAGGTGACGACGGAGTGCGACGGGGTCGCCGCCCGCCGCGATATACGGACTCAGTTGCCGGATGATCCCCTGCAGCAGCACTGCCGTGATGGCGCCGCCATCGCCCACCGCCTCGTAGGTCTTCCAGACGGCGTGGCGGAGGATCATGGCGCCCATGTTCACGTAAGGATCAGGGAGTTCGATCATGCGCCGCAGAATGGTAGCGGCGTCGTCCAGTACCTCGACGGGCCGCCCGGAGTCTACGTCCAATACGGCAACGGTGCGCGGCAGCGGTCCCAGGGTCGGGCGTACCGTTTCCACCATGCTTGCTATGCCGCGACGCAGGGCGTCCTGGGCCGCCGCCCCGATGAGAATCCCTGGACCTGATTGGGGACTTCGCGCCTTCCCCCCTGCCTTCCGCGCCATCCGATCAGACATTGGGCCAACTCACACTTTCCAATTAGGGGCTCGGTGCGCCGTCGCCCGATCGCTAAACCACCAGTACGGCTTGGCGGTTCCGATAGGTTTCGTAGGGGCACCCCGCCCTGGTCTGGGCCATCGAGGGCGCCTACAAGGGGTGCCCCTACCAGTGCGAGGCAACTTACGCTAAATTGTACGAGCGTAGACAATCCCGCGATAAAAGGGGCAGGGTCGGCGTACGCCGACCCTGCACAATCCCCTTCATGGTAGCCGTCGGACCGCCTTCAGCCCAAACAGCCTGCCATGGCGGCATCCGATGCACGTGCAATTTGCCTTTGAGCGCCGCCTCTAGCCTTCGCCGAGGAACGTTCCGGAGTCACCTGCGGCAGGACCAACAAAGGTTCCCGTCCACTTCAACACGCCGATCGTCGTCTTGCTGGTGCCCACCACCATCACCGTACCTTTGTTCTTGGGCCAGAAGATGGTGGCAGCCATGTTACCGTTCGCGGCTCGGCCCACGACCGGGAGCACCGTGTCGTTGTCCAGGAACGCGAAGGTGCCGTCACCCCAACCATCGGCGGTGAGGTTGAGCGTGATCTCCCCGGCCAGGGCCACTTTGTTCGCGCTACCCTTGCCGCTCTTGCCGCCGAGCGCAAAGCTAATGGTCTGCGTTTCGGGGGTCAATACCCACGAACCGGCATTGGCGTTTGCCGCGACGGCAACCGCGCCGCCCCACGTACCGGCCTTCTTGTTAAGAGCCTTGCCGGTCAGAGTCGCGTTCGCTGCCTTGCCCTTTACGGTCAGTTGAGCCGCGGTGGTGATCGTACCCTTTACCGACGCCGTGGTGTTGTCGGCAAGGGTGAGTGTCGCGGTAAGGATGCCCGTACTGTCCAGATTGCCGCTGACCTGACCCTCGATCGATCCGGCGCCCGTGCCCGACACGACTTGCGCCGCCAGATGATAGGTTACTGCCGTGACGGTCGCCGCCGCGGCGGGCTTGGCCGCGCTTACGGCATGGCCGGGAGCGGCGTAGGTACTCTGCGTGACGCTGCCGCCAATGAGCGTCCCGAGGACAAGAATACAACCGAGCACGGTTCTACGCGCCGTTGACAAGTGAGTTCGAACGCCTATCATGGGATTCTGACTCCTTAAAACTTCAAGCCGGTCATCGCCACGCCACGGATCATGTACTTCGATCCGAAGACGTAGGCGACCATTAGCGGTATGGACGTTAACACGCCCGCCGCGATCAAATAGTCATAGCGGGTGATGAAAAGCCCCTCCAGCCCGGTAAGAAACAGTGGTAGCGTCTGGTTATTGGGACTGGTCAACACCACGAACGGCCACAGGTAATCGTTCCAGGTTCCCAGAAAGATGAAGATACTCAGCGCCGCGGCGGGCGAAGCTGAGAGCGGAATCACGATCTGGCCAAAGATCCGCCACTCCGAGGCGCCGTCAATGCGGGCGGCCTCAAGCAACTCCAGGGGAAGGGTCAGGATGAACTGACGCATCATGAAGATGCCGAAGGTTGAGTAGAAGCCCGTGACGATCACACCTGCCAGGCTGTCGGAGAGGCCGGCATGACTGATCGTGATATAGAGCGGCACGAGCATCACGACAAAGGGCACCATCAGGGTGGCCAGCAGCACCAGAAAGAGCAACTCCTTGCCGGGAAACCGGTACTTGGCGAACACGTATCCGGCCATGGTTGAGGTGAGGACCGACACGAAGGTCACGCTGAAGGTCACGATGACCGTGTTGCGGAAGCTGGACCACAGATTTGCCGCTCCCCACACGTACTGGTACGCGTCGAGGGTCCACTGATGCGGCAGAAAGTCTCTGGACTGCATCAATTCATGAAAGGGCTTTAATGAGCCGAACAGGGACCACACCAGGGGAGCAATGGCAATCAGCACCCCTACGATCAGCACGAGGCCCATGACCAGTTGGCCCGGCTTAAACCGCGGTGTGCGCCTTTCGATCGACCCGTGCGATTGGCGGTAAGCGGGGTTGATACTTACATCGGAAGGGTGAGTTGCGGCCATCGACTCTCTTGTCATCCCTTCCTAGTAGGACCAGCTCATACGGGTGAGGCGAAGTGTTCCGAGCGTGAGCACCATGGTAATGGCGAATTCGACGAGGGCCGCGGCCGATGCCTGGCTGAACTGAAAGTTCTGGAAGGCAAGGTTGTAGATATAGAGATTGATCGTCATGGTCGAGTTGGCCGGACCGCCTCCGGTGAGCACCTGGGGAATAGTGAACTCTTGCAGCGCCCCAATCACGCCCAGAATGACCACAAGATTTAGGGTCGGCTGCACCAGGGGGAGCGTGATGTAGCGGAATCGGCCCCATTCGTTTGCTCCGTCTATCCGCGCCGCGTCATTGACCTCGGTGGGGATATTGAGCAGCCCGGCTGTCAAGATGACGATGGTGATCCCCAGCCCTTTCCAGGAACCGAAGAGCGCGGCGGTTGGAAGGGCCGCGTTGCCATCGGTCAGAAATCCGGATTGGGGCAGATGCACAAACTGTAACAGTGCATCGATTGGCCCGACCGCGGGGTCGAGCAGGTACTTGGCGATCAGGATGGTCGAGACGATCGGGACAACGACCGGCACAAAGATCAGGCTCTGGAATAGGTTTCGCCCATGCGCCACATTGACCAGGCAGATCGCAATCACCAAGGCCAGGGGAATGCCGACGAAGATACCGATCGCGCCCCACTCGAAGCTGTTCTTCAGCGAGGTGGTAAACAGCGGATCGGAAAACAGTTCCCGGAAATTGTCCAGACCGACAAATCGGCCCGTACCGATAAGCCGATAGTGAATCAAGGCGATGTGGAACGCCTGGATCACCGACCAGAAAGAGACCACCGAGTACCACACGAGTAAGGGGACAAGCGTGACAAAACCAAACCAGAACTGCGGTTTCCGCAGCAACTTACCGACCAGGCGGGCGAATCCGCTTGATCTGGGCGCCGCGAGCCCTATACCGCTCTGCTCCATGGCGTTCCTCACCGGTGATACCAATCCAATGCATCCTCTGCTCGCCGGTACGGAGCTACCCTGGCCTACCCGATAGCTCCGTGCCCACGCGGTAGTACTTACTGCCGTCTAGAGATTGGCGAGGTCACTCTTGTATTGCTTGTATTGGGCCACGGCCACGGCCTGAATCGCCTGCGCGCCTTGCTTCGCGGTCAGTTTGCCCAGGCGAACCGCCTGGCTCTGGCTGATGCAGGCGTCGACGAGCTTGTTGTAGTAGCCGACCTCGCCGATATATCTGACCGAGTCGAACGACTTCTGAATGTCCGGATTGGTGGCCAGAAAGTACGATGCATTTGTGGCGTTCGCGGGCTTGAAGCGGGTTTTGTCATGGAAGAGGATGTCCTTCCAGGCCACGATTGAAACACCGCCGTAGATTTTGTCATAGATATACTGGCCGGGGCGCGAAGCCACCAGGCGGAGGAAACGGTCCGCGACGTTCGGGCTGTGAGCATCGGCAGACTCATTAATGCCCCATCCCTGACCAGAGCCCACACCGACCGCTGGTTTGCCGTTTATAGCCGGAGCGCCGGCAATAACGAAATCGTAGCCCAGCGCGGGACCGAAGATGGACGCGGAGCCATTGGTCATACTAATGGCGCATTCGCCCTTGAGGGCTACATTTTCCACGGCGATAATGTCGCCCCATTCACGCTCGATCCCCATTTTGACCGGGGTCTCCACGTGAAGCTGCATAGCCTCAATGCCGGCTGGTGAATCATATTTGAACGTGCCGGTCGCCGAATCGAAGGGGAAGGTGCCCAGTTGATTCATGATCATGTGGAGGGCCGCGTCGTCCCATCCCTCACCGCACAGGCCATAGCGGGTGACTTTTCCACCCTGCTTGAGCTGCAGCGCCTTGGCCAGGGTAAAAAGCTGATCATAGCTGTCAAAGGCGAACTTACCATTGCTGGGCGGATACTTGGATTCTAGGCCGGCCTTTTTGACCAGATCGCTCCGTACGTTGACATAGGGGCCAAGGCCGCCGTCGCATTCCAGCGGCACGCCGTAGATCTTGTTTCGCCAGGAAAACTCCTGGACCGAATCGCCGACGAAGTCGCGGGAAATCACAATGTGATTGGCCGCGTAGACGCTATTCCCGATGTCCTTTACCGCGCCCTGCGCGGCGAGAAGCACGATGTTCTGGCCGGTATTGGCGCAAAGATCGGGCTGCGTACCGGCGGCCGTGGCGGCGATGAACTTGGTCGCGACGATCTCCGAGGCCAGGCCTGCCGCGGCCTGTGGCCTGAGAGTGATGGTCGAGCCGGTCTGTTTCTTGAACAGGGCGATCATTTCGTTGAATGCGTTGATGTGGGGCTGCCAGAGCATGCACCACATCGTGCCGGACTTTTCGAGGGCTTCGGCGCGTACGGCGGCGGGGGCCGCGGCAGCGGCCGTTTTGGCGCCCGCCTCCAGACCGGCGGCGGCCACGACGCCCGCTCCGACCGTTCCGGCCGCCGCTTTAAGGAAATCGCGTCTACTTTTTGGGGATGCGCCCATAGCCTATAACTCCTCCATGAGTTCCCGCGTGCGATTCTTTAGGTGCTTCCAGTCCGTCCGGCCGGCGAAGCCGCGATCCTCTTCCCCTTCCCGTCTCGCTTTTGATTACCATCGGGGTGGGACGGCCCAGCCGGCGATCACCCCCCTCGATGGGAGATTCACACACCATATGCTATCTCTATGGCATCTGTCAACAGTCGGCAAGAGCAACGTAGCGCCGTCACCTTCGCACCGTAACGAGCAAGGGCCAGGCGAAATGGCGGGCGGGGAGGATCGATCGCTTTGGTCGCGGCCCGGTTTGTAACCGCATGGGCAGCATTCTGTCAAGTTAACTGTTGACAGCGGTCGGCACCGGTGCTACTTTTTTATCTCATGGACACTGGACCGGCGCGGCCTATGCATGCGCTGACGGAAAGGGATGGATGATGCCAAATTCGGCGGGCGGGCACACGACCTGGAACTGGGCGGCTATCCTGCGCGGCGTGATCCCGCCGCTGATCTCTCCCCTGGACACCGAGGGGAACGTCGATGTCGAGGCCGGCGGCGCGTTGGTCAATCATTTGCTCTCCGGCGGCTGCAGCGGTCTCTTCGTGGTCGGCGGGTGCGGCATGGGTCCCTGGCTCACCACGACACAACGGGGCGAGACGATCCGCGGTATGGTCCGGGCCGCCGCCGGCCGAGCGCCTGTGCTCGCCGGCCTGATGCTCCCTTCCACCGCACCGGCCCGCGAGGCGGCCCGGCAGGCGGAGGCGGAGGGCGCCGACGCCCTCGTGGTCGGCTCTCCTTACTACTATGGGGTCGATGCCGACGACCAACGTCGTCATGTCGAGGCCATTCTGGAGGTCTCGCCGCTGCCCGTATTGCTCTATAACATCCCCCAGTGTACGTACCATCCCATCTCGCCCGAGACCGTGGCGATCCTGTCCCAAGAGCCCCGCGTCCTGGGAATCAAGGATTCGTCCGGCGTCTTGCCGAACTTCCAGCAACTGCTGGCGATCAGGGACGCCCGCCCAGACTTTCGTGTGCTGCAAGGCGACGAGCGGGTCATGGCCGCCTGCATGCTCATGGGCGGGGACGGCCTTATTCCGGGGGCGGGTAACGTGCAGCCGCGCTACTTTGTCGATCTGGTCCACGCGGCCGGTCGCGGGGACGTGCAAGAATGTCGTCGTCTACAGGAGCGGATCTTCGATCTCTGGAAACTCTTCGCCTACGGTCGTGGTCTCTCCGCGCTCTATGCCGCCTGCGGCCTGATCGGGATCGGCAGCGGGCGGCCGGTAGAACCGTGGATCGCGCCTGATCCGACCCAACGACAGGCCATCGAGGATATCCTGCATCGGCACGGGCTGCTCCCCCAGGCCGCCGGGCAACGCTGAGCGCCCGGGGCTGAATCTAATGAAGTCGAGGCCAGGTAGTAGCTGGCCTCGGCTTGGATGTATACTGTCAGCAACTAGAAGTGAGCCATTGCTGCTGGGGTCCGTTCCCGCGGCGGGTCCCGGCAGATGTGGTCAACTGTTGACACACTCAAGTGCCCTTGTTATAACTAGGCATCATAGCCGCGACGTTCTTAGTGAGCAAGCCGTCCAGGGCTCGGGCGGAAGGAGCACGGTATGCTTGGATCGATGATCTTTACGGATAACCTGTATGGCTACTGATTCCCGGCCACCCGTGGTGGTAGTGACCGACTTCGGTTTCACCGACGATCTGGCCGTCGAAAAGGCGGCCCTCGAACCGCTCGGCTGTACAGTGGTCGGCGCCCAGTGTCGAACCGCCGAAGAAGTCGCGGCGGTCACCAAGGATGCCGATTTCGTATTTACCCAGTTCGCGCCCGTCACCGCGTCGGCAATTCAGGCGATGAGTAGGGCGCGGCTGATCACTCGCTACGGGATCGGCGTGGATAATGTGGACTTGGTCGCGGCGCGCGAGCGCGGCATCCCCGTCTATAACGTGCCCGACTATTGCATTGATGAGGTGGCGGACCACACGCTCGGGCTCATTCTCTCTCTTACCCGCCAGATCGCTCCTTTATCGGCCAGTGTCAAGGCGGGCGGCTGGAAACGGCCCCTTCCCCTACCAAAGTTTTACGCGCTGCGCGATCTGACCACCGGTGTGGTGGGGTGCGGACGGATCGGACGGCAGGTGATCGCGCGCCTCGCCCCCTTCAAGACCGAAATCCTGGCCTACGATCCCGCCATGAGCGCCGACCAGATCAAGGCCCTGGGCGCCGTCCCGGTCTCGCTCGACCAACTCTACGCCCAGAGCGATCTGGTGACCCTGCATTGCCCCAGTACGGCGGAGACCCGGCGCATGATCAACGCGACTACCCTCTCCCAGATGAAGGACGGCGTGATCTTCATTAACGTGGCCCGCGGCACCCTGGTCGATCAGGGCGCCCTGATCGAGGCGCTGCGCAGCGGCAAAGTCGGCGCTGCCGGGCTGGATGTCACCGATCCCGAGCCGATCGAATACGATAGTCCACTCCTGGCGATGAATAACGTGGTGATTACCAATCATTGCGCTTCCGGTAGCGACCGGGCGGCGGTCCTGCTGCGGCGCGGCGTGATCGACACGGTGGTGCTCGCCTTGCGGGGCGAGCGGTCGCCCAATTGCGTCAACGGTGTGACCTCGTGAATCGGGACATTGCAGTGCAGCTGCAGAGAGGGGGAGGGGCCGCGCCGTGCTACGGCGGCCCCGGGGTGAGACTATGAGCCTGGAGAAGTTTGATCTTACCGGTAAGGTAGCGTTGGTAACGGGCGCGGCGGTCGGGCTTGGGCACGCCATGGCCCTGGGCATGGCGGAGGCCGGGGCGGATGTGGCGGTCAGCGATATCAACGAAGAGGGGGTTCAGGCCACCAGCCGCGAGATCGAGAAGCTTGGCCGGCGCAGTATCGCCGTCCGCTGCGACAACGCGAAGCGCGACGATATCATGGCGCTCTACACCGAGCTCGATCGGGCCTTCGGTCGGATCAATATCTTGATCAATAACGTTGGGGCCGGAGCGCGGTACCGTCCGGAGGAACTGCCCATTGATGAATGGGAACGGGTGGTCCGGATCTCACTCACCGGCACCTTCATCTCCGCCATCCAGGCCGGCAAGCGGATGATCGCCCAGGGTACGGGGGGCAGCATTATCAACATCGGCTCGACCTGCGGTATGTCCGGCATGGGACGGGGCAATTTGCCGCACGGCGCTTCCAAGGCGGGGGTCAATCAGATGACCCGCGATCTGGCCGTGGAATGGGGGCCGCACGGCATTCGCGTCAACTCGATCCAGCCCGCCCAGATCGCTACCGACGCCTGGGTCCGCGGGATGAACAGCATGCCCTGGGACTATCAGGCGTTCGAGCAGCATCTGCTGAACGGCATCCCCCTCGGGCGCTTGGGGAAGGACGACGACCTGGTTGGTCCCGCCGTCTTCCTCGCCTCGGACGCGGCCGCGTTCGTCACCGGCCACCTCCTCTTCGTGGATGGCGGCAACCTGGCCCTGAACGCGGCGGGGAGCATCGCCTGGCCCGCACCCCGAAAGGATGAGTGATGCACCGCTGTGCGGAGGGGAATGAACCGTAATGCGGCACAGGATGAGGAGAAATGAATGCGACTGGTAAGCTTTGTCCGTGGCGGAGCAATCCGACTGGGCGCTCTCGGCGACCGGCAGGTGATTGACCTGAACCAGGCCGATCCGGAACTCCCGTCTTCCATGATCGCCTTCCTTGAGAGCGGCGCGGCCGGCCTTGCTCGGGCCCGACGCGCGGTGGAGGCGGCGCCGCCCGCGGCGCGGGTTGCCCTCAGTGAGGTGACGCTCAAGGCGCCGATCCTCCATCCCGGCAAGATCATTTGTATCGGCCAGAACTATGCGGAGCACGCGGCGGAGTCCAACGCGGCCGTCTCGGCCTATCCAATCATTTTCGCCAAATACCCCAACGCCCTGATCGGCGACGGCGACGCCATCGTGCTTCCCAAGGTCAGCAACCAGGTCGACTATGAGGGTGAACTCGCCGTGGTGATCGGCAAGCGCGCCAAAAACGTCAGCGAGGCGGAGGCGTTGGCCTATGTCGGAGGCTACGCGGCGTTCAACGACGTGAGCGCTCGCGATTACCAGATGCGCACCAGCCAATGGACGATCGGGAAGACATTCGATACCTTCGGCCCGATGGGCCCTGCCCTTACCACGGTGGACGAGGTGCCGGACCCCCAGAACCTGTCTATCCGCACCGTGGTCAGCGGTGAGGTCTTGCAGTCATCCCACACCCGCAAAATGATCTTTCCGGTCGCCGTGTTGATTGCCTATGTCAGTTCGGTGATGACCCTGGAGCCGGGAGACATCATCGCAACCGGCACGCCGGACGGGGTGGGAGCGGCACGCACGCCGCAGCGGTTCCTGCGACCCGGTGATACGGTTCGCGTGGAGATCGAGGGGCTGGACGTGCTGGAGAACCCAGTCGTGGCCGAAGCATGACAAAGGAGGACATGGGTCAATGGTAACCGCGGCCGGCACCACCCTGAGCAAGACGGATCTGCTGTCGCTGTATAGAAAGATGCTTGTACTCAGGCGAACCGAGGAGCAATTGGTCAGAGCCCACCAGGGCGGCCTCATTCCCGGCGCCTGCCATACCTATGTCGGCGAGGAGGCCATTGCCGTGGGGGTCTGCGCCCATTTGCGCGACCAGGACGTGGTCTTCAGCACCCATCGCGGCCACGGCCATGCCCTCGCCAAGGGGGTCAGCCCCCGCGTGCTGATGGCCGAATTGTTCGGCCGGTCAACCGGCGTCTCAGGCGGTCGGGGCGGCAGCATGCATCTCTTCTCGCCTGAAATCGGCCTTTTGGGCACCAGCGGCATTGTCGGTCCCAGTATCCTGATGGCTACCGGAGCGGGCTATGCCTTTCGCCTGAGGGGAACCGATCTGGTCAGCGTGGCCTTCTTCGGCGACGGCGCCAGCAATAACGGCGCCTTCCATGAAGGAATCAATATGGCCGCGATCTGGGACCTTCCGGTGCTGTTCATCTGTGAAAACAACATGTATGCCACCGAGGTGCCGTACGCCACCGTGGCGCGCAACACCAGCGTAGCCGAACGTGGCGCCGTCTACGGCTTGCCCAGTATCGCGGTGGACGGCAACGATGTCCAGGCGGTCTATGCGGCGGCGGGCGAAGCGGTGCGCCGCGCCCGGGCCGGCGAAGGGCCGACCCTGCTCGAATGCAAGACCTATCGCACCCGCAGCCATGCCGAGGGCATGCGCGACGTCGGCTATCGCACGACCGATGAAGTGGCGTCCTGGAAAGAGCGCAGTCCGATCACCCGTCTCAAGGAGCGTCTACTGGCCGAGGGCCTGGCGAGTGAGGAAGACTGCGCCCGAATCGAGGCCGAGGTCGAGGTCGAGGTGGAGGAGGCGCGGCAGTTCGCCGTCGCCGGCCCGTATCCGGATCCCGCGACCGTGCTCGATCACGTCTACAGCAATCGAGAGGGACGATAATGCGGGATCTGACTTTTACCGTCGCTGCCCGCGAGGGCCTGGCTGAGGAGATGGAGCGGGACGACACCGTCTTCGTGGTAGGCGAGGGCATCGGAGAACGGGGCGGCAACTGGGCCACCACGGTCGGCCTCTACGAGCGGTTCGGACCCTGGCGCCTACGCGATACGCCGATCTCGGAGCGCGGCTTCACGGGTATGTGTACCGGTGCCGCGCTGGCCGGCACGCGTCCTATCGTGGACTTCATGTTCATCGACTTTCTGCTCGACGCCTGGGGCGAAATCATCAATCAAATGGCGAAGATGCAGTACATGAGTTCAGGCAGATTGAAAATGCCGATCGTCTTGCGCGGGGCCATTGGAGTGGGTCATGCCTCGGCTACCCACCACTCCGGCAGCTATTACTCAATGCTCGGTCACGTACCTGGTCTCAAAGTTGTCATTCCCACCAATCCCCGCGATGCCAAGGGCTTGCTCAAGACCGCTATCCGTTCCGATGATCCCGTGTTCTTCCTGGAGCATAAATCGGTGTTCGGGGTCCGCGGCCCGGTGCCGGACGAGGAGTACCTGATCCCCTTCGGCGAGGCGTCCGTGGTCCGCGAGGGCAGCGATGCCACGGTGGTGGCGATCGGCTGGATGGTGCATCAAACGTTGGCCGCCTGCGCGGAACTGGCCAAGGACGGCCTTTCGATCGAGGTGATCGACCCGCGAACCATCCTGCCCCTTGATATCGATACGATCCTGGCCTCGGTCCACAAGACGGGCCGTCTGCTGATCGTGGACGAGGATTACAGCTACTTTGGGGTGGGCGCCGAAATCACGGCCCAGGTGGTGGCGCGAAGTTTCGACGACCTGGACGCGCCGGTACAGCGCTTGAACGGCAGTTTCGCCCCCGTGCCCTACAGTCCGCCCCTGGAAGCCGCGATGGTGCCCAATCCTACCACCATTGCCCAGGCTATACGCGACTTGCTGGCCGAGTGATGACCCAGACACGGCGCTCGTCGATGAAGCAAGGGAGGAAGCACGCGTGGCGGTAGAAGTGGTGATGCCGCGCCTGGGCTGGACGATGGAAACCGGCAGCGTGGCGGAATGGCTCAAGCACGACGGCGATGAGGTGCAAGCGGGCGATATCTTATTCACGGTCGAAACGGATAAGGTGGCGCAGGAAGTCGAGTCCATGGATAGCGGCATTCTGCGCATGCCGCCCGACAGCGCGCCCCCCGGCACCGCCGTTCCGGTGGGGGCCGTGCTGGCCTACCTGGTGCAGCCCGGCGAGGCGCCGCCCTTCGATGCGCGGCCTACGCCGCCCGCGCCGGCGCCGGTCCAGACTCCCCAAGCAGTGGCACCGGAGACGGTAGCCGGCGCGGCGGCCGTCCGGGCCAACGGCCTTGGCTCATCACCGGCCAGCCCGCGGGCTCGTCGGGTTGCCAAGGAGTTGGGGGTCGATTGGACCACGATTGCCGGCACCGGCCGAACCGGGCGGATCGTGGAGCGCGACGTGCGTGCCGTCGCCGCGCAACCGGCCGCGGCGCGGGCGCGGATAAGCCCCGTGGCGCGGAGGGTGGCCCAACAACAAGGGGTCGATCTGGATGAACTGGCGGCCCAGATGCCCGACAAGCGGATCACGCGGGCCGACATTGACGCTGCCGTCCGTCCCCCCGCTGACCAGGCTCCGCTGGGTGGGCGCTCCGAACCGCTCAGCCGAATGAGGCGCATCATCGGCGAGCGCATGGCCCAGAGCGTACATACGGTGGCGCCGGTCACCCTTACCACCGAGGTCGATGCGACCGAATTGGTGGCGCTGCGCGGACGAATCAAGCAGTCCTTGGCCGGATCCAACCGGCCAACCCCCTCCTATACCGATCTACTCGCGCGCCTGACAGCTCTCACCTTACTGGAGCATCCTCAGCTGAACAGCACGCTCACCGGAGAGGCGATCGTGCGTCACGATGTCGTGCATATCGGGATCGCGGTAGACACGGAGCAGGGCTTGCTGGTGCCGGTGGTGCGCGATGCGCATCTGAAGTCGATCCAACGTATTGCCGAGGAATCGGCCCAGTTGATCGCGGCGGCGCGCGCCGGCAAGTCGAAGTCCGACGATCTAGGGGGAAGCACCTTTAGCATCACCAACCTGGGCATGTACGAGATCGACGCCTTTACGCCGATCATCAATCTCCCCGAGTGCGCCATCCTGGGCGTGGGCCGAATCATCGCCCGCCAGGTCGTGATCGACGAGGAAACCGAGGAACTTGCCGTCCGGAAGATGCTTGCGTTGAGTCTCACCTTTGACCATCGCGTGGTGGATGGGGCGCCCGCCGCCCGATTCCTCCAACAAGTCAAACACGGGATCGAGCATCCCTATGGCTGGCTTATCGCATAGCTTCTCATAAAAGCGACTTTGCCTTGGGGGGCCGGGATGGGGAAGCAAAAGCGGCGCTATTCTTCGGAGTAACTTCGGCCGCGAGTTATATCATCCGCCGCTGTCCGGTAATGGGTGGCGTAATCTGGAGGGTACATTGGACGACGTACTGGTCGACGCGGATTCACTGCGGCGCTTCACGGCCGGGGTGCTGGAGGCGGTAGGGGTCGGTAGCGAGGATGCCGCCATCACAGCGGATGTCTTGGTCACGGCCGACCTGACCGGGCACGAATCGCACGGGGTGGCACGGCTGGAAGAGCAGTATTTGCGGCCGGTCCAGACGGGCGCGATTCGCGCCGGCGGCGGTTTGGTTACCCTGCGCGAAACGGCCGCCGTTTTGGTGCTTGACGCCCAGAACGGCCTGGGGCACCCCGCCGCGAAGCACGCTATGGATCGCTGCATTGCCAAGGCGCGCGAGGCCGGAACGTGCATCGCCGTGGTGCGGCACAGCAATCACTATGGGATTGCGGGCTACTATCCGATGATGGCTGCCGCGCAGGATATGGTCGGCATCTGCTGCACCACGGCGGGCGCCCTCGTCGTACCCACGGGGGGCCGCAATATGTTGCTGGGCACTAACCCCCTGGCCGTCGCCGCGCCGACAAGGCGAAACCATCCCTTTATGCTTGACATGGCCACCAGTGTGGTGCCGATCGGCAAGGTAGAGGTGAAGGCGCGCCGCGCCACGCCCTTGCCTCTGGGTTGGGCGGTTGATGAACAGGGTCGGCCCACCACGGATGCCGCGGCGATGCTCGGTCATGCCTTTGGTGATATGAAAGGCGGCCTGCTCCCCCTCGGCGGCCTTGAGGCGGGGCATAAAGGCTACGGACTTGCCGTCATGGTCGATATCCTCTCCGGCGTGCTGGCAGGCGCCCAGGTCAGTCTGCATCTACGCGAGGCGATGGCGCGCGGCGAGGGTGCCGGCGTGGGCCACTTCCTGGCGGCTATCGACCTCGCCGCCTTCTTTGACTCGGTAGACGAGTTCAAGGACGCCATGGATGCCTACATCGACGACCTGCACGCCGCACCGTGCGCTCCCGGCACGGATCGGATTCGCGTGGCCGGCGAACCGGAAGCCGAGGCGCGGGAACGTCACCTACGGGCCGGGCTTCCCTTGCATGGCGGCGTAGCGGCATCGCTCCAGGATTTGGGGCGAGAACTAAAGGTACCTCTATTCCAGCTGCTTGGGTAGCAGCCTAGCACGGGCTATGGGTGCTATGCTTGACGGATAGGACGGAGGAGAGATGCATGGCAGAGAATACCGCTGAGTCGCCGTTCCGCCTGGACGGCAAGGTCGCGCTGGTCACGGGCGCCGCCTCGGGGATTGGCGAGCAGATCGCGCGGCTCTATGCGCGACAGGGCGCCGCCGTGGTCATCGGAGACCGCGATGAGCAGGGGAGCCGGCGCGTCGCCGAGGCGATCGCGGGCGAGGGCGGGCGCGCCGTCGTCCAGCAGCTTGACGTAACCAACGCGCAGTCCGCCGAGGAGGCCGTGCGCGCCGCGATCGGAGCCTTCGGCGGCCTGCATATACTGGTCAATAACGCCGGCGTGGGCTATGTAGGCGATGTGCTGGAGACCGATGAGGGCGAATACGACAAGCTGATGGCGGTCAACGTTAAGGGCGTCTTCCTCTGCTCACGGGCCGCCCTACGGCACATGGTCGAACACGGCGGAGGCGTTATTGTGAACATCGCCTCGGTCGCCGGTCAGGTCGCGGTTAGCCGGCGGTTTGCCTATGGGGCATCGAAGGGCGCGGTGATCGCGATGACCAAGAGTATGGCCATGGATTTAGTGGAGCGTGGTATTCGAGTCAACTGCATCTGCCCCGGCACCATCTACACCCCATTTGTCGAAGGCTATCTCAATCGCTTCCATCAGCACAACCGGGAGGAGACTCTTGCCGGCCTCAACGCGCGCCAACCGGTAGGTCGCCTCGGCCGACCCGACGAGGTCGCCTATGCCGCGCTCTATCTAGCGGCGGACGAAGCGGCATTCGCCACCGGCTCGGCATTGGTGATCGATGGAGGGCTCACGGCGCGCTAAGGGCAAGCCTCGTATGTAGCGGGGAATTGGTTGAGCCGCGGTCAGAGCTCACTCGCAAGTGAACCCTGACCGCGGCTCTCATCTCCTAACCGCCGGCCATCGCTCCCACGACCAGAAACGGCTCTGTCCCCCTCGTTACCGCGTCGGGGAGCGGCGCGTCCCGCGGCTCGTGGGACAGATCCTCTTCGCAGGCGAAGAACCGCACAAAGGGGCGGCGCTGCAGCGTGGCATGGTCGCGCATCGTCCCCCGCAGCACCGGGTAGCGGGCCTCGAGGGCATCGAGCACCGCGCCGAGCGTGGCCGGGCTCTCAACTTGCAGTTCCACCGCGCCGTTGACGCGGGCCAGCGTCCTCAGATGGGTGGGGAGCACTACGTGAATCATTGCAGTGTCTGCACTTCAACGGACAG
>JAICHN010000041.1 GCA_025924845.1 Chloroflexota bacterium
ACGGCTGCGGCCGGGTGCGGTCCATGTTATTCGCCGGTTCGATACACATTGTAGAGTTAAGCAGTTTCTTTTAGAATGAGGTCGATCAATTATGACCACGGCATCTACCGGCAGTACTCTGCGATCCGTCTTAGCGCAGGGACCCGATGAGGCGACGGCATTGGTTGCTCCCGAGGGCGAGCGTCGTTGGACCTACGGGGCGCTGCGCTCTCAGGTAGCCGCGCTTGCCGGCCAACTGGCGGACGTCGGCATCAGGCGGGGCGACCGAGTAGCCATGGTGCTGCCCAACGGACCTGAGATCGTGGCGGCCTTTCTGGCCATCGTACATGGCGGCGCGGTGGCGGCGCCGCTCAACCCAGCCTACACACAGGATGAGTTCCGCTTTTTCTTTGGCGATATCCAGCCGCGCGCCCTGATCGTGCCCCCGAACGAGGCCGAGGCGGCGCGTGCTACCGCCCCCGCCGACTGCACTATCGTCGAGGCAACCACGGATGGGCAGGGTAGGTTGACCTTGGCGAGATCGGGCGCCGGATCGGGCAGCGTAGCCGAGCCCGATCCGGATGACATTGCTTTGGTCTTGCATACCAGCGGCACCACCAGCCGCCCGAAGCAAGTGCCGTTGCGCCATCGGAACCTGCTGGCCTCGGCGCGCACCATCGTGGCGACCTACCAGCTGGGGCCGGAGGATGTATCGCTTTGCGTGATGCCCCTCTTTCACGTCCACGGCTTGGTCGCCTCGACCCTTTCCACGCTGCTCTCCGGCGGCAAAGTGATTGCCCCGGCCCGCTTCAGCGCCGGGCGATTCTGGCAGGACGCTCGGGACCATGGCGCCACCTGGTACTCAGCGGTGCCCACCATTCATCAGATTCTCCTGGCGCGAGCCGATGCTGATGCGCCGCCCCCTGGAACGACGGGCCTGCGCTTTGCCCGCTCGTGCAGTTCGGCCCTGGCCCCGGCTGTGATGCATGCGCTGGAGCAGCGCCTGGGTGTGCCGGTACTCGAGGCCTACGGGATGACCGAGGCGTCACACCAGATGGCCTCGAATCCATTGCCGCCCGCTCGGCACGTGCCGGGTTCGGTAGGGATGGCCACGGGGGTAAAGATTGGCATTATGGATAAATCCGGGGCCTTTCTGCCTGCCGAGACGATCGGGGAAGTGGTCATTACGGGCGAGAGCGTGACCAACGGCTATCTCAACAATCCGGAAGCCAATGCCGCGTCGTTTACCTCGGGTTGGTTCCATACGGGCGATCAGGGCCGGCTGGACGAGCACGGCTACCTGTACTTGACGGGCCGGATCAAGGAGCTTATCCTGCGCGGCGGCGAGAACATCGCGCCGCGAGAGATTGACGAGGTGCTGCTCACCCATCCGGCGGTGGCGGAGGCCATCACCTTCGGGTTGCCCGATGAGAAGTATGGCGAGGAGGTTGCCGCCGCCGTGGTGCTGCGCGAACCGGCCACGCCCGACGAGTTGCTGGCCCATTGTCGTGAGCGCCTGGCCGCCTTCAAGACCCCCAAGACTATCTACGTTACCGACCAGATCCCCCGTACCGCTACCGGTAAGATCCAGCGCCGCATCGTCGCCGCGGCCTTCGCGGCGAAATGAATACCGCTCCATTGCGTATCGCGGTACTGGGAGCCGGAGCGATCGGCGCCTATGTGGGCGCCGCACTGACGCGCGGAGGCAGCGAGGTAGTGCTGATCGCGCGCGGCCCGCATCTGAAAGCGATGCAGGAACATGGAGTGCGCGTCCACAGCCCGCGCGGGGACTTCACGGCGCACCCGAGGGCGACCGACGATCTTGCCGCGATTCAGGGCGCCGATGTCGTGCTGGTTACCCTCAAGGCGCACAGCCTGCCGGCCTTGGCGCCCAGGCTGGGCGAGCTGCTGGCGGGCTCCCAGACCGCCGTGATCGCCGCGCAGAACGGCATTCCCTTCTGGTATTTCCAGGGCCTTCCGGCGCCGTGGAACACCTGGAGTCTGGAGACGGTGGATCCAGGCGGGCGGATTGCCGAGGCGATCGGGCCGGAACGGGCCATCGGCTGCGTGATCTATTGCTCGACCGAGATCGAGGCGCCGGGAGTGATTCGCCATAGCGAGGGCACCCGCTTCACGATTGGCGAGCCGGACGGCAGCCTGTCCGAGCGCTGTCAACGGATCAGCGAGGCGTTTATCGCGGGTGGCCTGAAGTCCCCGGTCGAAGCCGACCTGCGCGAGCAACTCTGGGTCAAGTTACTCGGCAATGCGGCGTTCAATCCGATGAGTGCTCTAACGCGGGCCACCATGGGCCGGATGGGCGCCCTCCCCGAGAGCCGTGCCGTACTCAAGGCCGTGATGGAGGAGGTAGCGGCAGTGGCGACGGCACTCGGTGTGCGGCTCAGCGTAGCGGTGGAGAAGCGCCTGGAGGGCGGCATCCGCGTGGGCGATCACAAGACCTCAATGCTGCAGGATCTGGAGGCGGGCCGCCGGCTGGAACTGGAATGCATTGTCGGCGCCGTGGTCGAACTGGCGGATCGGCTAGGCGTTCCCGTGCCGCACACCCGAACCCTGTATGCCTGTACCAAGCTGCTGGACCAGGTGTCGGCCGGGGTGGCGGCGAGGTAGGACTCTTTTGCATGGATTCCGCAGTCGCGTGAGATAGGCATCCTGAAGCACAGATGAATAGATGGAACGGATGGCACAGATTGCCACTCCGAGTCGCATGGCTGTCACCAAGCGTCTTTGGGCTGCTGCGTTACAGCAAGCAGCTTCGGAATACAGCCCCGACCCCGCGGAATTGCCGCTATCCCTGTCAGGGTAGTCCTCTGTATCATCTGTCTAGCTGTGCTTCAGGAATCCTCCAAACCGAATTGCTCGGCCAGCAGTTCGTAGGAGTGAAGGCGGTCCTGGTGGTTATGCACCATGGTCAGCACCATAAGTTCGTCGGCCTCCGTGCGGGCGACCAACTCGCGCAGTCGCGCCTCCACCGTGGCCGGCGAGCCCACGGCTCGCCGGGAGTGATACGACTGAATTTGGGCGCGTTCCGCCGCCGTATAGGGGTAGGCCTTTGCCTCTTCGATGCTTGGCAGTAAGCCAGGCCGGCCGCTGCGTAGCCGCAGAAAGGAGAGATCCATCGATGTCGCCAGTTCCGCCGCCTTCTCGTCCGTGTCGGCGCATATCGCCGAGACGGCGAGGATGGTTCTGGGTTCAGCGAATCGCTCCGATGGTCTGAACTCGGCGCGGTAGGCGCGCATGGCAGGCACGGCGTTCGCCGGACTGATGTGGTGTGCGAAGGCGAAACCCAGCCCGAGGGTCGCCGCGGCTTGCGCGCTGTAGTCGCTCGATCCGAGCAGCCACAGCGGAGGAAGCGCTACATCGTTCGGGACGGCGGCCACCGCCTGGAACGGGTGGCCCTCCGGGAAGCGGTTGTCGGCGAAGGCCAACATCTCCGCCAGCTGCGCCGGGAAGTCGTCCGCTCCCAGCGCCTCGCGTGAGCGGCGAAGGGCAAGGGCAGTCATCTGGTCCGTACCGGGGGCACGGCCGATCCCCAGGTCGATGCGGTTCGGGTGCAAGGCCTCCAGGACACGAAACGTCTCCACCACTTTCAACGCGGTGTGGTTGGGGAGCATTATGCCGCCCGAACCGACCCGGATTCGCGTGGTGGCGCCGGCCACGTGCCCGATCAGGATTTCCGGAGCCGAGCTGGCTACACCGGGCATGTTGTGATGCTCGGCCAGCCAGTAGCGGGTATAGCCTAGGCGGTCGGCCAATCGCGCCAGGTCCAGGGTGTTCCGCAACGCTTGGGGACTGGAGGAACCCGAAGCAACGGGTGAGAGATCTAGAATGGAGAGGGGCAGTGCCATGGGGTATTTCCTTACGGTGCGCCGTTCGCCGCGAACGGCCGATACTCCAGATCGTAACCGATTAGCGCCAGGATCAGATAACGACTGATCGGCCCGATCAGCCCAAGCGGGCGCCGGCGATGCTCCGGCGGTGCCTCCGTGCTACCCTGCCGGCAACATACCCTCCGCGAGAGAGCCGCGGCACCTGGACCGGGAAACCTCCTACACTATTGCCAGGAGGCTACCGCCCCGTGTCCGCTCCCCGGAGGGACACGGGGCGCTGAGATACCTTGCGGACAATACAGTACCTGAAAGGACGGACACGTGCCGTTCGTCGAGATTCACACCGTCGTCTTCATTCTGGGCGTCGCGCTCGTCATGGCGGCGCTCTTTTCCGCTATTCGCACCTTTGTCGTCCCCCGAGGCGTCCCGGACCGACTCGCCGGCGGCGTGTTCTTGGTGATGAATTATCTCTTCGAGCGAGCGTCGTTCCGCGCGAAGGAGGCCAGGCGCGAGCGGACCATGGCCTACTTTGCCCCGATAAGCCTGCTGCTCCTGCCCATCACCTGGCTCAGCTGCCTCCTGATCGGCTATATGGCGATCTTCTGGGCCCTGGATGCCTCCTCGTGGGCCGGCGCCTTCGCGATCAGCCGGCTATCGTTGTTGTATCTCGGCTCGGACACACAGGGACTGCCCGCGGCGACGATATTCGCGTTTTCCGAGACCGTGCTGAGCCTGCTCCTGGCGGCAATCCTGGTCTCCTACCTCCCAACCATGTATAGCGCCTTTTCCCAACGTGAAGCGGCGGTGACCGGTCTGGAGACGCGCGCCGGGTCACCACCCACGCCGCTCAAGATGCTCACCCGTCTGCACCGCATCCACGGCATGGAGCATCTGGAGACGGTATGGTCCACCTGGCAGTCATGGTTCGAAGTCGTGGAGGAAACGCATACCGCGCTGACGCCCCTGGTCTTCTATCGTTCGCCACAGCCTGACCGCTCCTGGGTCACCGCCGCGGGCGCGGTGCTCGATACGGCGGCCCTGGTCAGTTCAACCCTGGATCGGCCGCGCGATCCCTCGGCTGAGCTGTGTATCAGAGCGGGCTACCTCTGCTTGCAGCGTATCGCGCGGATGTTCTCCATCCCGATCAACGCGGATCCGTCGCCCACTGATCCAATCAGCGTCACACGGGACGAGTTTAACCAGGTGTACGGTGATCTTGCCGCTGTAGGGGTGCCGCTCAAGGCGGATCAGGACCAGGCATGGCGCGACTTCGCGGGCTGGCGGGTCAACTATGATGCCGTCCTCGTCGCGCTCGCCGTGTTGGTCGCCGCGCCGCCCGCGCCATGGTCCTCGGATCGCGTCCACCCGCGCCGAAGGGCGTTCGACACCTCGTACGGCCGGGCGCGTGCCGTCGCCGCCGCGGTCGCCGCCGGACAGCCGCTTACCTCTTAGAACATCATGAGGTCATTAGGTCCTTCTTGTTTTACGCGGGGAGCCGGCAGTATGATCCTTGCAATACTATGCGGCCGGCCGCTCGCCCCACAGAAAACACGCGGTGGGCACGAGCGCGAGCGAGCCTTGAAATGAAGGATTAAACTGTGAGCCGGGCGGGGATCGCGCAGCCATTGAAGCGTGCCGCGACGGAGGAGACGGCGAGCGCGAGTGCCCCTGCCGTGTATGTCAACGTACGACCAATCGTGGCCGGTCTGATGTTGGCAATGTTCCTGGTCGCGCTCGACGGCACCATCGTCAGCACCGCCATGCCGCGCATCGCGGGCGAACTGGGCGGTTTCTCGCTCTACGCCTGGGTACCCTCGATCTACCTGCTCACCACCGCCGTGAGCACGCCGATCTACGGCAAGTTGTCCGATCTCTATGGTAGGAAGCATGTCCTCTTCACGGGCATCGGCCTGTTCCTGCTCGGTTCGGTGCTGTCCGGAGCGGCGCCCAGTATGTTCTTGCTCATCGTCTTCCGCGCCGTCCAGGGTCTTGGCGCGGGCGCCGTGCTGCCCGTCACTACTACGATCATCGGCGATATCTTTACGCTCGAACAGCGGGCCCGCGTCCAGGGCGCCTTCAGCAGCGTCTGGGGCATCTCATCGGTAATCGGCCCGCTCCTGGGCGGATTTTTGGTCGATAGCGCGGGCTGGCGCTGGATCTTCTATCTCAACCTTCCGGTGGGCGCCGTGGCCGTGTTCGTGATCGGGCGCTTCTTCCACGAGCGATCCACGACGCGGCGTCATACCCTGGATCTAGCGGGCGCCGGCCTGCTGACCGGAGCACTCTCGGCCATACTTCTCCTGCTCATCGAGGGCGGCCAGGCATGGGGTTGGCTATCGGTCCAGACCTTCGTTCTGGCCGCGGCGACCCTGATCGGCCTGCTCCTATTTATCGGCGTGGAGCGGCGCGCGGCGGAGCCGGTGTTTCCCCTAGACCTTTTCCGCTCGCGCATCATCGTCGTCTCATCGATCGGCATGTGCTTCGCGGGAGCGCTGATCGTCGCCGTTTCTTTCGAGGTGCCGCTGTTCGTGCAGGGCGTCCTTGGCGAGGATGCGCTGCATGGGGGGCTGGCGCTCGCGCCCATGTCGTTGGGCTGGCCTTTGGCCGGCACATTTTCCGGGCGCCTGGCGCTCCGCTTCGGCTATCGCGCCACCGCCGTGACCGGCCTGATCTGCGGGGTGATCGGCGTTGGATTGCTGCTGACCCTGACCGTGGAAACCTCCCCGGTGGCAGTGAGCGCGTATTCCTTCCTGGTGGGCGTGGGACTGGGGCTGAGCAGCACGCCGCTCCTGATCGCCGTGCAAAGCGCCGTGACCTGGGCGCGGCGCGGGGTGGCGACCGCGACGAACATGTTCGTGCGCAGCTTCGGCTCGGTGGTGGGTCTGGCGGTCATGGGCGCCCTGGTCAATCATGCCACTCATGGGTCGACCAACGCGACCAATCAAGCCCTGCAGGCCCCGCATACTATACCGCCCGCCGCGCTGCGCCATATTCAAGCGTCGTTGCTGAACGGCATTCACGCCGCATTCCTCGCCGCGCTGGTCGCCGCGCTGCTGGGCTTACTCGCCGTGCTCTTCCTGCCCGGCGGCAGCGCCCGGGATCACGCGGTTGCCGAGAGCACTCCCACCTAAAATGACGGTGCCTCCCCGCGAAGGAAGGTGAATTTCGTCGCGACGAGCCTTACCATGACACTGCAACGCGTGGGGTGAGATAGAAGGATCTATCCGGTGGATCCTGAGACTAAAGTCTCAGGATCCACCGAATGGGGAATTTACGGACAACATCAAACTTAGCGATGGGTAGGAGCGCAATAGAACTGGTACTCCGGCGTATACCCACTCCCTTCGGGCCCGCAACTCATGGCTTGCCTTACCGGCACGGCGGGTATCCTTAAGGCGGCTTGAGTTGGCTTAAGCGCGCAATAGAACTGATTCGTCCCCGGTAGGTACCCGATATCCTCGGGTCCGCACTGCCCCACCTGAGCGGTAGGCATCCGAAAAGCGGCCTGGGTGGAATGCTGGCCGAGGTAGAGTGAGGCGCTGCCCGCGAGGGCTACCGTGCCCGCCAGCACTACCGCGGCCCCGTGCCTGGAACAAAGGCCCTGTACGGTCGCCGAACCGATCGACCGGCTTAACCCCTTGAGCATAGACATAGCTGATCTCCCTTCAACATTGTTCGGGTGTCGTCAAGGTTTACCGTGGCTGTGCGATCCGACTCCGAATATCCTAACCTCCTTCGCTGCCGTGGCCCCGTGAACCGAAGTCCTGGCTCGTAGTCTACGCCTCGGCCGGGCCGCGCGGTATGCACAACCTGTATCTCAACTAACATATTGACTAACATCTTTGGCCGCTCCCGGTGGTGCCGTCTTCATCGGCGCGATAGAACCAGCTCCAGTCCTGTGCTATGCTGCTGTTGACGACACCGGTATCCGCGTTTGATGTGCAGGGGCACCCCTGGTGGGTGTCCTTGGCAACCTGAGCCAGGGCACGTCGCGGGATACGCCTTAATCAGGCCCCGGTGTGATCTGGGGCACCTATGCATGGTCGAAGGGAGGTGGGATGAAGCAATCCACCATCTTGAGGAGACCCTAGCGGTCTTCGCCGGTACCGACGAGCGAATCGTGCGCCTTGTGGCCCACGGACAATTGGCCGAACGCGAAGTGCTCGCCGGAAACCCCGCCGCGATCGCCCGGCTCGTGCCGTTGCTGGACCGTCCGCCCCTAAGGGAACGGATGGTGACGCAGTATATCCTCCCCGTCCTGGCCTGGGCCTACTTCGCGTCCGACGACATGGACCTAGCCGCCGCCACGGCGGCGGAGGCGATCAGGCGGGCGCGCGCCGGCACCGCCCGGCTCGGACTGGTCCATGCCCTGCGGGTACAAGCGCTCATGCTGCTCTCGCGGCAGTGCTGGGCCGAGGCGGCCGACGCGCTAGAGGAGGGGTTGGCCCTGGCACGGACCATGCCTTATCCCCATGGCGAGGGACGTCTCCTCCATATCCAGGGTCTGTTGCAGGCTCAGCGAGAAGATCACGCGGCGGCGCGCTCCTCCCTGGATACGGTGCTCGTCATCTGCCGGCGGCTGGGTGCCCGAAAGGACGTCGAACTGGTCGAGCGGGAGATCGCGGCGCTCTAGGATCTGTGTCGGGAGCCGCCGGCTTCCTATCTTCAGCACGCGGGCACCACCCACGTCTCCCTCGTAAAGCTTGACATCATGACATCAGCTATCTTATGCTTTGATGCATGAGAACGACTCTGACTATCGATGACGATGTCGCCGCCACGCTTGAGCGTCTGCGTGGAGCCCGCGACACAAGCCTGAAAGATCTCGTCAATGAGGCACTGCGACGAGGACTCAAGGATATGACCGATCGGCCAAAGCGCCGCAAGCCCTTTCGCACCGAGTCGGTGGCGCTTGGGGTGGTGCGCATGACCGAGATCGACAATATCGGTGAAGCACTCGCCGTCGCGGAATGCGAAGCTTTCAAGTGATAGCAATTGACGCCAACATTCTCATCTATGCTCACGTCAGCTCATTCTCTCAACACGAGGCCGCGAGAGAATGGCTTGACCACCAACTGAACGGGACTGGTCCGGTTGGCCTACCGTGGGCCAGTGTGCTGGCCTTCATGCGTCTGGTGACAAACCCGAGGGTCTTCGAGCGGCCCGAGCCGATCGCCGACGCATGGCGTCAGGCGCGCGCGTGGCTCGCCTGCGACACGGCGTGGATCCCGCAGCCGACTGACCGGCACGCCGATCTACTTGGCCGATTCCTCGCCTTACCCGGTGTACACGGCAACCTCGTTCCCGATGCGCATATGGCCGCATTGGCAATGGAGCACGGACTGACACTGTGCTCCACGGATGGAGATTTTGCCCGCTTTCCCGGCTTACGCCGGCTCAACCCGCTCTCGCCGTGATCGGCACCGGCAGCGGAGTTATGTCTTGCCTGCGTTCCTTCAACCGCGCCGGTGCTTCCGCGCGGACGAGCAAAGTACGCTCGTACAGTCGCGGTAGGGTCTCCGCGACATGCTGCTCCTCCGTGGTCAGACCCTTTCGCTGACGCTTATCATTCAATTCATATCTCCCTATCACCGAACCCGGCGCCCGTTTACACTAAAGGAAACGTAGAGCGGGCATTTCGCCCGCGTAATCCCGATCATTAAGGTAGAGCACAGCGTTATGCGACAGTCCATGCCTCCAGTGGAGGCACCCGAGTATCCCTGTACCTACGCCGTGGGCGACCTTCACGGCGAAGTCACCCTCTTGCGCCTCATGCTTGCCGCCCTGCCCTTGCGACCCGAGGACACGCTGCTCTTTCTGGGCGACTATGTGGACGGCGGCGAGGATTCGGCCGCTACCCTGGCCATTCTGCGCGACCTGGGCGAACGCCGCCCCGTTGTTTTCCTCCGCGGTAACCACGAGGACGCCTGGCTCGACCGCTGGACGGGAGAGGATTTCTTGCCGATGCCTCCAGAGATCGGCGGCGCCCGCAAGGCATGGCGCGACTTCGGCGGACGGCCCCCCTGTGAAGTGGGCAAGTGGATGGAACGAACCCGCATCGATTATGAGGACAACTTTGCCTTTTACGTCCACGCGGGCGTGTTGCCGGGCAAGCCTTTCGATTGTACGCCGCCGCTCCAGAAACTCTACGGCGCGGGCAGCTTTCTGGAAAGCGATTTTAATTGGGGGAAGCCGGTGGTGTTCGGCCATTGGGAAGTGCCCGCGCCGCTCCTCCGCCCCAACAAGATCGGCGTCAACACGCATGCCCACCACAGCGGCGTGCTCAGCGCGGTTCGCCTGCCCGATCGGGCCATCATCCAGGTACGCCGGTAAGGCGGAGGCGCTCAGGCGAAGAGACCGGCCAGCGCCACCGAGAAGCCGGGCAATATATCGCCGCCCTCAAGCCGCGCCTCGCCGCTCAGCATCCGCGTCGGCTGGTCGGGCTGGAAGACCTGCACCATGCGCGTGTGGGGGAAAAGGAGCCAGATCAATTGGGCGCCGCCCGCAAGGTAATCTCTGACTTTTTCGGCGACATATTCGGCCGACTCGGATCGGCTGATTACCTCGGCCACCAGCACCGGCACCTCGGTGAAATACTGGTCGGCGCCTGCCGCCTCGTAGCGCGCTACTTGTTCGGGACTGAGATAGCAAAAGTCCAGCCCCCGTACCTGCTCGGGATCATCGGGCAGCGCCACGCGGATGCCGAATTCACCGCCCCCCATGGCGCCTACCAGCAGATTGCGTTGCAATCTGCCCTGCTCTTCGCGCCAATCGAGCGCTATGGCTCTACCATACAAATACCGGCCCACCGCCTCCGCCAGGGCCATTTCGACCAAACCATGATGTCCCTTGGGCGGCGGCATGCACACGATCTCCCCTCGCACCAACTCATGGCGGTTGCCGTCCTCGGGCAGGCTCATCAGATCCTCGTAGGTCATGCGGGGCAGCGTTACCATGTTCGCTCTCCTTGTACACGATCATATCATGGTTGGTAGGCTCTTTCCCTTGTGGATGAGCATAGGCCCATGCGGCGTGCCTATGCTAGGATGTGTGATGTGATCCAGCGGCATGGGTGTAGGAAGACATAGGGGCAGTCAAGCATGAGCAGGGTGAACACCAGACAAAAGGTTGTGGTGGTGCGGCGGGCCGAGCCCAAACACGCGGCGCGGCGGCGGCATTTCCCATGGATACCCCTAATTGTGGTGCTCCTGCTGGGCTGCGCCGCCCTCGCCCTGGTGCGCTGGGAACAAACCATGGCGGCGGCGGTCTATCCGGGCGTGCGCGTCGGCGGCGTGGATGTGGGCGGCCTCTCCATGGATGTGGCGCGCGGGCGCCTGGCGCCCCTCGCCGATTCCGCGATGAACCGGAAACTGATCGTGACCGCCGGCACGCGCCAATGGACCATGACCCCCCGGACCCTGGGTCTGCGGTTGGATCTCGATGCCAAGCTGCGTCAGGCGTATGCCCTGGGCCGGGAACCCAACGCCCTGGATCGCTACGGCACCCAGTTGTCGCTGGCCGTGGAGGGGCGGAATCTCCCGTTGCTGGGGAACTATGACGGCGGCTTGCTGGATGCCTTCGTGCAAAAGGCGGCGATTGCCGTCTACCGTGCTCCTCAGGCCGCGTCGGTGAGCCTGGCTGATGCCCACGCAAGCTTGAGCACCCACGCCCAGGCCGGCCAGGCGCTGGATCAAGCTGATGCGACCAAGCTGCTGGCCGCCGCGCTGGCCAACACCAGTCAATCAACCGTTAAACTCCCCGTACGGGTGTTGCCGGCCCCAGTGAGCGAGGCCGAGGGCGAGCGAGAGGTCGCGGCCCTTCAGACCTTGCTCCAGCACACGACCGTGACCATGCAATTCGGCGGTCGATCGTGGCGAATGGGCGCCCGCACCATCGCCCCGCTCATCTCCCTGACCACCGTGGTCGCCACCGGCGGCGCTTCGACCTATCACCATAACGTCAATCAGCAGGCGCTGGCTGCCTATGTCGATCGTCTTGCCCAGCATATCGACCAGCCCGTGCATGACGCGGCGGTCACCGTGGCGGCGGGCAGGGTACACGTAACCGCCGCGCAAAGCGGCTATCATCTGGATCGCTTTACTACCGAGCGGGTAGTGGCCCAGGCTATCCTGGCCGGCGGGCCACAAACGATCAATCTCCCGGTAGGTGTCTCGGCGCCTGCCGGCACCACGGACGCCGCCCAGATCGCGGCCCAGCAGGCAGGCGCGTTGATTCGCCGCCCGCTCGCCCTGACCTATGGTACGGGCCGACAGGTACTCAGTTCGGCGGACCTCGGATCGCTCCTTACCTTCACTCCCTATCAAGATCCGGTATCCGGACCCCGCATCATCCTGGGGATCAGCGCGTCCCGCCTGAAAACGCTTATCGCGCCTGTCGCCGCCGCGCTGGATCAGCCGCCGGTCGATGCGCGGTTCGCCATGGTGGGGAAGGAGATCCAGGTGGTGCCCTCCCAAGCAGGACGGCAGGTGGATCTGCCGGCGCTGAAGGCGGCGCTCCTGACCCGGAACGGCGTGGCCGATCTGGTGGTGCCGGTACGACCGGTTCAGGCCCATCTGACGACCAGCGCGGCCCAGGCCATGAACATTCATGATCTGTTGATCGAGCACAGCACCTATTTTCCCGGCTCCAGCCCGGCCCGCCTCACCAATATCAACGCGGCGGTCCACCACCTGGACGGGCAATTGATCGCGCCCGGCGCCGTCTACTCGTTCAATCAACGCATCGGTGACATTACGGCCCAGGGCGGCTACGTCGAGGGCATTAGCATCATCGATAATCAAGACGTGCCGGGCATCGGCGGCGGCGTCTGCCAGGTGGCGGTCACCCTGTTCCAGGCCGCCGTCTACACCGGGATGCCCATTGTGGAACGGGTGCCGCACGCCAACGTGGTTTCCTATTACAACCCGGTAGGGATGGATGCCACCGTCTACGTATCGGCCAATGGACCGGATGTGAAGTTTCAGAACAATACCGGCCATTGGGTGCTGGTCCGCTTCGTGGAGGATCTGTCCCACAATAAGCTCACCGTACGCTTCTACGGCACCGATCCCCACTTCAAAGTGGTGGTGCGCGGCCCCACCTCCACGACCGAGCCCAACGGCGACGTGGACGCGGTGTTCTACCGTACGGTGTACGACAGCACCGGCAAGGTGCTGCTGGACGCGCATTTTAACAGCCACTACGTGCCTGAGGGCGCCGCGGGCTAAAGGTCATAACGTTGCCCACAAGCACGGAGGCCCCCGTGCTTGTGGGCAACGTTAAGGGCTAAAGGCAATGGCCGAGAGTACCTATGACGACATCGCGGAGTGGTACGACAGTTGGGTCGGCACGCACTCCATGAGCGAGGATCCCTTCTATTCGGCGGTAGAAACGCTAATCGGCGAGCCGAGCGGTCGACGTATCCTCGACCTCGCCTGCGGTCAGGGCAGGGTGGCGCGGCATCTGGCGAGCCGGGGCGCGTCCGTGGTCGGCATCGACCTCTCGGCGAACCTGCTGACTATCGCCCGTCGTCATGAGGAGGCCGAGCCGCGTCGGATCGAATATCGTCAGACCGACGCCCGAAGCCTTGACGGCATCGCGGACGGGGCATTCGACGGCGTGGTCTGCCACATGGCGCTGATGGATATCCCCGATCTAGATCCGACCCTAAAAAGCGTGGCGCGTATCCTGAGACCAGGAGGCTGGTTCGTCTTTTCCATTCTTCACCCGTGCTACCATACGGCGCACTCCGGAGATGTGGCGCTGCCGGAGGGAACGGCGCGTGCGATCAGGGGCTATTTCGCGGAGGGCTATTGGCGGTCGGACACCCGGAGCGGGCCTCCCGGCAAGGTCGGCGCCTACCACCGCACCCTGAGCACCTACGTCAACGCGCTGACCGACGCGGGCCTCCTCCTGGAACGCCTGAGCGAACCGCCTCCCCTGGGCAACCTTACCGATTCACCGTCTCTCTCAGGCATGAGCAGGTCGGTGTGGGACGAGGTGCCTGCCGTGCTGGTCGCGAAATGCGGGAAAAGAAGATTGGATCCACATGTGTGATCCACGCTTGCACGGATGAAGGAGCAGTTCGCCCTACTAGAACTATCGCGATGCCTATGCGGTAGTGGGAGCCAGTACTTCCACCACGACCCCATCGGGCGCCTGGATGAAGCAGTAATCCAATACGCCGTCAGGCGTCTGAAGCTTGCTCGGCTCCACCGCGAACTCGACCCCCTTGGCGCGCAGATCGGCGACCGCCTCCGCCAGGTTGGGCACGTTGACCGCGAAATGATCGGTGGCGTTGCCCCGCCCGCCCGCTACCGGCACGCGCGAGGTAATGGTGAGCCGCACTCCTCCCAGATCCAGTTGCACGAAGGTCAGCCCATTGGCCTGAAAGGTACGAATGCGCCGCAAGCCGAAGACGCGCTCGTAGAAGGCGGCTGTCGCCTCCGGATCCGGTCCGTTCAAGTGGATGTGGTCCAGGCTATACGTAACGGCCACGCGGCTCTCCCTTGCTCATTAACCCCTGACCTGTGACAGGCGCCTCAATCATACCATGGGCTAACTGCCGGCGTAGCCCTCGTCGCTGAGCCCAATGAACTCCAGTGCGGTCCCGTTCCGAATTGGCGAGAATCAGGCGCCGGAGCAGAAGTAGAGCCGACTCGTCCCGTCAACCCTCCCCGCGGCGTTGGTTGTGGCGTTGCTGCTCGCGGGGGTGGTCGTGCCTTGCCAGGCGCCGGCAGGCACGGCGCTACAGGCGGTCTGAACCCACTGCATTATGGAATCCCCATTTCCCTGACCACCGCCGCCGCCCATGCCGCCACCGCCCAGGACGTAGCGCACGCTGTGGTTCTTCACCAGTGCCTGGAACTGGGCCAGGGTGAGGATCGGATCGCTTCCGGTAAAGCCGCCCAGCGCCATAACCGGCTTGCCGCTCTGGATGATGTAGGGAGCCGCGCTGTTGGAGTTCGAGGTAGCGAACAGATATTTGGCGGAGCCTTGATGCTTCTCCAGGTAGCTCAGCAATTGCCTATCCACTCCGGCGCCGCCCACGCCCGCGCCGGCGGGGTTGCCGGAGGGGCGGCCGAATCCGGAGCCGATTGGGGCCTGATCGAACCCAGCGCCGGCGGGCGGCTGACCGATGGCCGTGCCGGTCGGTGGCCGGCCGGATCCAGGAGCGGCCGGGGTCTGGTTCAAGGTGGCGCCGCCGAGCCGTGGGCCATAGCCAAGCTGTCCTCCTGGGAAGCCGCCACCGGGACCGCCGAATCCGTTATCACCCTGGGCGGTGGGGCCGGCGGTGGGAATCGAGTTGCTGCCGTTGCCCATCGTATCGATAGACCAAACGGTAGGGGTGATCAGCAGGGCAAGGATGCCGACCGCCGTCGCGATTGGCGTCCAGAGGCGCAGCTTGCGCAGGCGGCGAATACGCGCCGCGACCAACACGAGGATCGCGGCCAGGGTGAGGCCCAGTACAAGAGGCGAGAGCCAACGGCCCCAGCTCGGATAATCCCCCAGGATGTGGACCTGAACGAGGGCCGTGACCAGGAGGGCGGCAGGCAGCTTTGTCGCATGGTCTTAGCGTAGGAACGGGGGGTAAGGGCACCGTAAGCCACGGATAAGAGAAGAGGCAGGGTAGGCTGAGAGTTTGCTAAGAGCAGAGTAGAGAGCGGCCGGAGGGAGCAGGGGCGACATCGGCCGCGCATCGTGTACCGTCCGCCAAGCCCGCTCCCGTGCTCACGCGAGGCCCCCGATGGTGCATGACCATCGGGGGCCTCGGGTGTGACGGAAGGCGTTACCGCCGCGCCGTCGGGCTAGGAGCTGCGATGCGCGTTAAGGGGCAAAGGCTACTTGATTGTTGATGGCGTCAAAAGCATCCTTGGCGAGGACTTGCGTTGCCTTGACATTGCCGTACCAGGTGGTGCCGCCGGCGTTCGACTGGCTCGCCGCGTAGATGAGCATTTGCGAGACCGTCAGGGAGCTTGCCCCGCCGAAGGCGCTGCTCACGTTCTCATAGCTGCCGCCGCAGATCGCCGTCCCTCCGCTGCCGTCGATCATCTTGCAGATCGTAGTCAGATCGATGGTCACGCCGCCGATCGGTGCGGGCGCGCCGATCTTGTTGCCGCCGAGGGCTGGATCGCTGAAGTAGACATCCAGTGCCGTCGCCAACATCTGCGCCTTCAGCATCGCATTACAGGTAGTGCCCGAGCAGGTGGCCGCCTTGATCACGTTGTACACGTAGGTCGCCACGGCCGTGCACGGGGCGGTCGACGAGAGATCCTGGAACGGTGCATACAGCCGGAGCCGGCCCGCAGAGGGGCAGACGCCGGTCTTGGCCTGACCCGAGATGATGCCCTGACCGTTCTTGTTCTGCCAGTAGCCCATCGTCAGCGCTCCGGTCTTGGCGGGCCCGCACACCTCTACCGTCTTGCCGTCCGACTGGCCTTGTCCGGTGAGCCCGGTTGAGGCCGTGTTGGCGTAACTGACGCAATTGTTCGTCGGCACGTTGACGGTGCGCGGGTAGGAGAAGATTTGCGAGGCGAAGGGCGACGAATCCGTCGCGGTCAGCGTCCCCAACGTTGTGGTTGTGCCGCCATTGAAGGTATCGGTGACGGTGATGGTCTGGTTCACTGTTGAGGTCGGGGCGCCGAAGGCGTAGGGAGCGGTGCCCTGTGCCGAGCCGTCCGGTGTGAAAGCGGCAGTTGAGTCCCATGTCGCGGTTGCGGTGTTTGTCCCCGAGCCGGGGTTGCCGGCGAAGGTACACGTGTAGTCCAGCGTCACAAAGCTGCCCGCCGGGACCGATCCGGCCGGGTCACCGCTGGTGATCGAGCATTGTCCGCCGTTGTCAATCGTGTCGGCAACGCTCGTCAGCGAGATGTCTTCCCAATCGTTCGGATTGGTTACCGTAATCGTGCCGTTCACCGCCCATGCGCTGTCGACAAAGCCGGTCTCGCCGGCCGTCACCGTGTAGTTGAACGTAGCGGTGCCGCCGATCTGCTCGACGAGCGTCTTGTCCACATTCTTGGTGATATTCCAGTTGTAGGTGCGCGTAAAGGACGGGATCGCGGTCTTGGTCACGGTGAGGTCCGTGCCGACGCACACTGTCACGGTCTTGTCGGCAGAGCCAGTGACCTGTGCATCGTCCGTTGCCGTGAACGTTGCGGTGTTGGTGTAGTCGGTACAAGTACCAGCCACACCGCTCACGATGGCCTGATCGGGGAAGCTCACGGACGCGAGATTCTGCAAATCATCGGTCGCGGTCAGCATCCCTAATGTAGTGGGCGTGCCGCCGTTGAAGGTATCGGTGACCGTGATGGTCTGATTCACCGGGTTTGTCGGAGTGGTAAATGCGAAGTCGGCAGTGCCCGATGCCGTAGTGTGCGGTGCGGTGAGCACTGAGTTATCCCAGGCCACCGCGGCGGTATTTGTCTCCGCGGTGGACGCAGGCGCCATACCGCCGTAGGTGCAGGTGTAATTCAATGAAATGGCTGCGTTTGCTGCGATGCTCACGGGAGGCGGGTTGTCGAACGAGCAGGACGCGTTCGGATCCGGTGTCCCGCCATTATACGAAATCTGGTCAGTGAAGCCGAGGCCGGAAACGTCGACCGCGTTCGGGTTCACCACGTTAACCGCACCGGTCACCTGCCAGGCACTGTCGGTGAAGCCGGTCTCGTTGGCCGTCACCGTGTAGTTGAAGGTAGCGCTTGCACCGGAGGCGATGTCTTGCTCCGCGCTCTCCGCGCTATCAAGTGCCTTGGTGATGTTCCAGCTGTAGGTACGTGTGAACGATGGAGTCGCGTCCTTGGTCACGATGAGATCAAAGCCGGCCCCCGACGCCCCGCCGATCTTAAACGCGTCATACTTGCAATTGGAGGCTGCGACAGGCTGCAGACCGCTCAACGGCAGAGTGCAGACTGCCATGATATAGATGCCGCCGGGATTCGACGTGTCCTTATAGGGTGCAAGACGAATTAACGGTCCCTTCCCATCAGGGCTATTTGGGCGGATGCCGGCAGGCCCATCCGCGGGACCGCTATCAAGGTCATGCGTCCCGCCATACGCCATCACGCCGTCGGTGATGGTGAACGTGCGGTCGGTGTAGGGGCCGGTGGACAGCAGATCGGGGCTGCCGTCATTCGGATTGGCCTGCCCGCTAGGCTGGACCACGGCGAAGAAGTATGCGCCATCCTGAAGGCCGGCCGTGAGCGGACCGCCGTTCATCCAGACGTGATTCTTGGCGTCATAGCTATTGCAATTGGTGGCTGACCCGGCAAGGCAGGTGCCCGCCCCGTCGACCGGCGGGTCGACCGAAGTGAAGGAGGCCCCAGACGCGGCTAGCGCTGGGTGCGGCGCCAGTGCGAACACAGCCGCCAGGATCACGAGCAGAATGGGCAGCAGCCGAAAGAGCGACCGCGCCTTGCACAGCGTACGTATCATCGGTATTTCCCTTCGGAATAGTGCGTGGTCGAAAAATGGATGACCTTACCCAGACCCCCGCTCAGATCTAATGCCGGTCGAGGGCTGTAATGTTTCGCATAGGGAATCAGCTGACCTAGCCCGCCTGGGCAATATTCCCTGGTGGAGCGCGCCCCGTGGCGACGGACGCCGGCGAGAAGGAGGAGGGCGAGGAGGGCGGTCGCGCAAACCGACGAACGACATGGTAGCGCGCAACCGCATCGGGCGCGGCGGTATGTGCGGCGGCTGCCGACCAGTGCGCCTGATCCCGGTGGAGAGAGACCTGGGTGATATGCGCTGAATGACCCGACAGCGCGGTCACGGCCGCCGTGGCACGGGGACCTGCCAGCACAAAGCAGATCAGCAGGGCCACGAGGAGCCCGTGCAAGAAGAATGAAATCCGGGCTACTCTCATGTACGACCACGGCCGCGGTACGGCCCTGAGTAAGCGAAGAAACCGGCGTACGCAATTACAGCGTGGCCGGTTTCACTACTTGCTCCCCGTAGTCCACCAAGTGACCAAGAAAAAGGCTGAGGCTCAAAAAGAGGGATACAGGAGTGCCGGGTGTATCCTCTTCCCCCCCCGCGCCCTTTTCGGACTACGGATCGTCGCATCCACGAGCAACGTAACCCTACCATTCGGGAGGAGCTATGTCAATGATGGCACATGGGCACTGTGGCTTGGTGATCGGTAGCGGCTACGGACGCGGAAGCCACGTACAAACCGATCCCTCCCCGCTCCTGTTGCTGAAGTGGAGGAAGACCATAGGCTCGGACCTGAAATGACAATGACATGATCCGGAATGCAGACCGAGCCGGCATTGAGTAAAGTGTTTGCCTGGGCAGGCGGCCGGCCGGAGATTGGCCTTTAAGACTTGCGACCGCTCATTCCTCTGCCCGACCCGGCAATGCCGGACCCGGCCTGCCAAGCGGCCCCCCTTTATGGCTGCCCTCATTGGGTGATAGCCCCATTGCCTTATTCCACGCCATAATAGCGAACAAAGAAGCAAAAAAGCGCCGCCGCATAGTGCGCCGGCGGTTTACGGCGGACGACGCCGACAGTAGAGGGAGGCATTTGGCACACGAAGTCGAGCGATAAAGGCAAACCCACCGCGAGGTGGGGACGCAAAGCGAGGGAACTCGGATGAGTTGGCCCGGCTGCCGAACCGATTACTCCCGGCGCACCGGATGTGCCCCGGCTAATCGGCCGGAACCCAGATTATTCCGGTATGCGCATATGGGAGTAAGACGACAATGACAAGAAACCGGCGCG
>JAICHN010000042.1 GCA_025924845.1 Chloroflexota bacterium
ACCGTGGTGGCCCTGGGCGAGGGTGCTGCCGAACGGCATGGGGTAGGCTTGGGCGACCATGTGGTAGCCGAACAAATCATTCCCTGCAATGCCTGCCGCTTCTGCAAGAACGGCCAATACTGGATGTGCGAGCCCCATATCATTTTCGGTTTCAAGCGGGTGGTGGCAGAGGGCGGCATGGCCGAATACATGATTTACCCGGCCAATGCCCGCGTTCACCGCATTGACCCTCGCATCGACGCGCGCCAGGCTGCTTATATCGAGCCGCTGGCTTGCGCCATGCACGCCGTGGATCGGGGCGAGATCCACCCTGGCGACACGGTGGTGATGGCCGGGGTAGGAAACATCGGCCTATGCATGCTGCAGGCCGCCAAACGGTTCAATCCCGGGCTTCTGATCGCGGTCGACACCAAAAACTACCGCCTGGATCTGGCGCGGCGCTTCGGAGCGGACATCGTGATCAATCCACAGGAGGAGGACGCAGCGACGCGCGTGAAAAGCCTGACCGAAGGCTACGGCTGCGACGTGTTTATTGAGGCGTCGGGCAGCGCCCTGGTGCCCCAAATGGGCTTGAGTATGATTCGCAGACTGGGCACGTTTGTCGCATTCAGTGTGCTGGCCGAGCAAGCAACGATCGACTGGAACCTGGTCGGGGATCAGAAAGAGCTGAACATTCACGGCAGCCACCTCGGGCCATATTGCTATCCCAAGGCGATCGCCGCCATTGCCGAGGGCACGATCGATGTGCGCAGCCTGATCAGCGCGGAGTACCCGCTGGTGGAGTTCGCGGCGGCCATGGAGGCGGCACGGGGCGGCGCCAACTTAAAAACGCTGTTGATTCCTTGATTTTGGTTCTCATAATCAAGGAATAAGGACCAGGGACGGTGCCCACGTCTCGTAACCTCTCTCATGGAGTTTGAGCATTGAGGCTGAGCCCCAATGCTCAAACTCCATCTATAAACACTCTCCGAAGGAGTACCTCCATGAGTGTAATGTCGGCCTTCGACTTGACGGGGAAGATCGCGGTAGTCACCGGCGGCGCCTTCGGCCTGGGCGAGGCATTTGCTCAGGCCCTAACCGAAGCTGGGGCGCGCGTGGCGATCGCGGCGCGGAACGACGAGCGGAACGAGATCGCGGCCTCGCGCTTGAACGAGGCTAACGGCGAGGCAATCGCCGTCCACCTGGATGTCACCGACCCAGCATCGGTCGAGGCCATGATCGACGAGGTAGACCGCCGCTTGGGACCCATCGATATCCTGATCAACAACGCCGGACTGTGCTACCACCGCCCAGCGCTTGAAGTGCCGCTCGCCGAGTTCCGTGAAGTGCTGGAAGTCAATCTCTTCGGGGTATGGCACTGCGCCCAGGCCGTGGGCAGGCGGATGGTGGAGCGGCGGAGCGGCGTAATCGTCAACATTGGCTCCATATCCGCCATGATCGTCAATCGCCCTCAGATGCAGCCCGCGTACAACGCCTCGAAGGCGGCGGTGCATCAGCTTACCAAGTCGCTCGCCGCGGAGTGGGCGCCCTATGGAGTGCGCGTCAATGCCATGGCGCCCGGCTACTTCAAGACCGCTATGGCCCCGGTCGACGAGCCTCGATTCCGCCGGCATTGGATTGAGGACGCGCCGATGCAGCGCTACGGCATACCGGAGGAACTCGGCCCTACCCTGGTCTACCTGGCGTCCGACGCCTCACGTTTCATGACCGGAACAGTGCTCGTGATCGACGGCGGGTACACGTTGTGGTAAGACGCTTCACCGCGGTACGCCCTACCCCGGCCAAATGCCCACGTCACCGATTACCGCCATAACTGCCTTTTCTTCTTGAGCGACCATCTCTGACACTTCAGACCGTATCCATCGACCCTACCATAGGGGAAGTGCGGACCGGCGTCGCACCGGCCCATCCTGTAAGCGAGAGCTGAATCTACTTCGAACCGCATGCAGGGCGCCAGGTAAGCACCTCCACCGTGGGGGCATCGCGGCGACCGCACCGCTGTTCAGCGTAGTGGAGGCGCCGCCCGGTGTATACTGGGGTAGAGATGACCGGTAGAGCCGGTGCGCGTGCCGATCCCATTTTTCGCCTCGTGAGGCTGCCATGGCTACGATGCCCAGTCGAGTCGCTCCCCACCGCCCCGATATTCGGGACTATCCGCAAAGCGGGAACCGCACCATGCCCTCCACTCAGCACGAGCGGGCCCAGCGCACCGTGGCGATGATCCTGGAAGCGGTGGCCGCTCCGGATGACATCGTATCGGTGGAATTGATGATCCTGCTGGATGCCCGGAACTGGCGGCGGCATCTCACCCCGGACGTGTTCCTGGCGCGCGGGGTCGGCCCGCTCGATCCGGTCTATGGGGTGCCCCGTAGACAATATCGGCTCTGGGATGAGGGGACGATGCCCGATCTGGTCTACGAGGGCGCCTCACCCAGCACCAGGGATCGGGACAGCGCGGGCAAGAAGGAGCAGTATGCCGCCCTGGGGGTACGTGAATACGTGCAATTCGACCCCCTGGGGGAACTGCTGTCGCCGTGGTTGCAGGTGTATCGCCTCATGGCAGTCGGCCGCTACGAGCGGGTGACGCCCGAGGAGGACGGCGCGGTACGCTGCGTAACCTTGCCCGATTATGATTGGCTGATCGAGGGCTACTTGCTGCGCCTGCGTGATCGGGCGACCGGACACCTCGTGCCTACCCCAACTGAGCGCGGTGCTGGAGGAAACGCGGGCAAATGCCGAGGCGGCGCGGGCCGAGCGCGGGCGGGCGCGCGCCGATGCCGCCGAAAGCGAGATCGCGCGACTCCGCGAGCAGTTGGCCCAGCTTCAAGCGGATCCGGATTCGCTCCGGTAGCGGTACAAGCGCCGCTCTTCGATGTGCTCACCGGTGGCCGCCCGTGTTAGCTACGTGCCGGCGTCGTTGACGGGCTGAGCAGCAACCCACCGACTTAGTAAGACACCCGCGGTTTAGAGTCAAGAAGGAGGATGGGCAGCGTGCTGCCCATCCTCCTTCTTCTAAAATCCTATTTGCGCTTGAAGAAGGCCCAGTACAATACGGCGAGGATCGCGATGATCGCCACCCCGGTAATTACGATAACCTCCAGGGCATGGAGGAGGAATGCCGCCGCTAATACCACGACGATCACCACCACGCCGCCTGCCGCCGCCTGCTTGCCCGCACGGACCAGACGACTTTCTCTCGGTGGTACCCGCATCAAATCGCCCATCGGTCTCTCCCTTCTTCTCCATAGCCCTCGCGCCGCTGCCGCTCGCCATTTGCTGCAATGATACAGGGGACTCAGGAAACGCGCCTGCTCCTCGTTGTACAATTCACCCATAGGGAGGCACGACCCCGCGATGCTGCCTGATTTCCCCTTCGTGTACCCCGAATACGATATGCCTATGAATACCAGGGCACTCCCCTCCGACCGCGTGATCGAGGTCACGGCGTCTTACCGGAAGGAACTGGACCAGAAGTCCCTGACCCTGGCCGGCGACCACCGCTACTATTGCCGGGCCGCCCCCGGTACCGAGCCCATGCAATGGGAAGCGATCGCCTACCTTCTGCCCATCCTGGCCCGGCACTACCCCGACCATTTCACTCTCGAGACTATCGGGAATCGCTTGCACTGGACCAATCATTTGCTCGGCACGGACGCATGCGTCACCGTGGGTGACGAGGCATCGCTCCCTCTGGTCGATCACCAGGGCACACCGCTGCCCGACCCCGCTTGCCGACCCCTGGATTGGTTGGCGCGCCAGGTGCAGGAGGACTTGATCCTGATCGGCGGCGACGCGAAGCAGGGTACGCCCATGGTGGCGGGCAGCCTCTGCTTCGGCGCCTCCTGGTGCCTGGACGACAAACTGGGCAAATCGTTCCTCGCCATCCACGACGAGGTGCCGCAATTCGCCGCACGGATCGGTCGCCCCGCCGACCTGGTGATGCAACGACTCAAGGAGGAGCGGCCGATCGGCCGCCTGAATTGGTCGATTGCCACCACCGCCACCCGGAATATGGCGCCGCGCCTGGCTCATCTGACCATTCCGAGCCGTCGCGGTATTACGGGCGTCAACGCCGGCGAGCGCTGCTTTCTACGTCTGGAATGGCAAACTCTGTCCAGGCTGCCCTACACCAGGGGAATCCTTTTCACTATTCACACGACCATCCGCCCCCTGGTCGAGGTGATCGCCGACCCGGAGCGGCTCCGTCTGCTCGCCGGCGCGATCAAAGGGATGCCGCGCCCCACCCTTGAATACAAGGGGATGGCAGGGTATCGCGATGCCCTGGTGGACTACCTGGAAGCGCGCTGCCGTGAGGCCGCCGGAAATCCTCCCTCCACGGCGGCTCGGCTATGGCGAAGCAATGACGGGCAGGCTGAGCCATCCGCCGTGGCGCCATACGAGCGGGAACGACTCCAGGACCCAGGTGAGCCGGTGGGTGCCGTGCCGAGGCCCGCTCAACGCGGGGCTGAGGGCAACGACGAACCCTTCACATTCGACCCTGCCCAGGTGTTGGAAGGCGAGCCGCACGCTCGTGTTCAGTGGGTGCGACGGAGCGAACCCGACCAGCCCTGGTATCAGGTGGGAAGACTGTTCATCGCGCCATGTACGGTACGGATGATCTGCGAAGGATTCCAGACGTTCCTGATTGAGGAAGGCGAGATGATGGTCACCATCGACGACGGGGAATCCCAAACATACGGCGCCGGAGACGTGATCTCCCCGCCCCGTGATAGCGTCTCAATCTGGCGAATTACCCGGCCGCTTCGCTGTTTTTTCACCTACAGCAAGTAGTCCATGTAAAGTTCTTAATCAGACCAATTTGGGGGTTGACCGGAAAGTCAATAACGACGCACTCTAAAGCTTGGTGCGCCAATCGTCCATGCCGCCCCACGAGGGGCGCGGAACGGTGATCCGCGCATTCGAGGTGAAGAAGGGGTAGGAGCAAGCGATTTATGGAGCGCCTTTTCAAATCAATCGGACTGTTCTCCGTGCGCTACAAATACGCGGTCGCCGTGGCCTGGATCGCGTTCACGATTTTCGCGGTGGCGGTCTTCCCGCCCCTATCCAGCGTCACGAAGGACCAGAACAGCGGCTTTCTGCCCAGCAACTCACCTAGTATCCAGGCGGGCAAACTGGCGGCGGCCTTCCAGAACCAGAACTATGTTGAGTCGGACATCATCGCGTCTCGCGCCAATGGTCCACTCACCGCCGCCGACCTTGCCGTGGTGGATCGGCTGGCGGCCATCGTCAAGGCCATGCCGTACGTCAAAGTAGTGCGTGACCACGGCATCTCTAAGGACGGCCAGGCGCGCCAAATCCAGATTCAGGCCGATGCTTCATATAGCGGCACCGGCAGCGGCAAGACACTGGTCGATAACATTCGCCATGAGTTCAAGACCATCGGCACGCCGCCCGGCCTTCAACTGAACCTCTCCGGCCAGTTGGCCACCGCGGTGGACACGCAGGACTCCAACAGTAAGTCGCAAGGCTCCACGCAAGGACTGTCCTTCCTGTTTATCATCGTCCTCCTGCTCATTGCCTTCCGCGCCGTGCTCGCTCCCCTGATCACCCTGCTCCCCGCCGCCCTCGTGCTGGCCCTTTCCGGCCCGGTAATCGCCGCCTCGACGCGGATCGGCATACAGGCATCTTCGATCACGGAGATCATCTTGATCGTCCTCGTCCTCGGCGCGGGCACCGATTATGGCCTATTCCTGGTCTTCCGGGTGCGCGAGGAGTTACGTCGCGGCCTGACGCCCTCCGAGGCGGTGGTGCATGCCGTGACCGTGGTAGGCGAGACCATAAGCTTCTCCGCCTTTACGGTAATCGCCGCCATGCTCTGCCTGCTCCTGGCCCAGTTTGGACTCTACCAGGGGCTGGGGCCGGCCCTGGCAATCGGCATTGCCCTGATGCTGCTTGCCGCGCTCACCTTCCTCCCCGCCATTCTGGCGATCTTTGGCCGTGCCGTATTCTGGCCGACCAAGGTGGTCGATATCGGTGGCGAGCGGCCCGGCCTATGGGGCCGGGTCGGTCGGGCAAGCGCCAAACGCCCCAAGATCACTCTGGTGATCGGCGTCGCTCTTTTCGTCGGCCTAGCTTTAGGCCAATTGGGCAGCGGCACCACTGGATTCGCCGACGTAAGCAGCGGCCCGGCGGGCAGCGATTCCGCCGCGGGCAACGCCGCGCTCAAGGCGCACTTTCCCGGTTCGGGCACCAATCCCACCCTGATCCTCTTTCACTTTGCGAAGCCAATCTGGAGCAATCCGGCGCCGCTCAACTTCCTGCAAACCGAAATGACCCATAATCCGAGCTTTCTGGCCTCGGTCGGCCCGCTCACCCCGAACGGCTATGCCCTGACCGCCACGCGCCTCGTTCAGTTGCGCGCTCTGCTCGAAAACCGCGATCCCGGATCGTTGCCCCGCATCGAACCTGCCTCGGTGCATGTATCGGCGGCCGAATACAACGCTTATCGCTCCACGGCCCAGTTCATCAGCCCCGACGGCAAGACCGTGCAGTGGTCCGCCGTGCTGCGCTATGGGAAGAGCAGTTCGGCCCACGATGTGGACCAGATCCCCGTCCTACGTCATACGGTGAGCACGATTGCGGCCACGGCTGGGGCCGCGGCCTCAGGTGTCTATGGCTTGCTGGCCTTTGCCTACGATGTGAATCAGATTGCCACTAGCGATCTATTTCTGGTTATCCCCGTCGTGGCCATCCTGATCGCCCTCCTACTCGGCCTCGTGCTGCGCAGCGCCGTGGCGCCCATTTATCTGGTGATCAGCGTGGTCCTCTCCTATCTGGCGGCGCTCGGTCTGGCGGCGATCATTTTTGTCCACATCGGAGGGGCGAGTGGGCTAAACTTCGTATTGCCCTTCCTGATGTTCGTCTTTCTCACCGCGCTTGGTTCCGACTACAACATTCTCGTCATGACCCGCATTCGCGAGGAAGCCAGGAAGCTGCCCCTCCGCGAGGCGGTGCCGCACGCCGTGGGCGTGAGCGGCACAACGGTCACCACGGCGGGCGTGATTTTGGCGAGCACGTTCGCGGTCCTTGCCGTGGCAGGGGGCAGCGGCAGCGGCGCCGATCAGATCCGTCAGATTGGCTATGGGATCGCCGCGGGCGTGATCATGGACACCTTCTTGATCCGTACCCTGTTGGTCCCGGCCACCGCGGTCTTGCTGGGCCGCTGGAACTGGTTCCCGTCGCGGATGAGCCGGCGCTCACCTGATCAGCCGGAACTCGCCGGCGCGGATTCCCGCGAGGAACGCTCCGCCTCGTAGTTCCTTTCCGGGCATCAAAAAGCGGGCCGACCGGGGTGTATCTCCGGTCGGCCCGCTTTTTAATTGCTTTAGCTCTTCCACCACTCCCAGGTATTCCAGGTTTCGTAGCCGTAGGGAGCGGGCGCATAGTTGTGCAGCTTATTGCTGTATTCAGCAGGCGTAGGCGGATTGTAGAGCCACAGCGCCGGCAGATCATGATTCATGATCGCCTGCATCTTGGCGAAGATCGCCTTGCGCTTGGTCGGATCGGTCGTCGCCTCCTCCTGAGCGATCAGTTTATTATATTGCGGATTGTTGTAGGAGCCCCAATTGCTTCCCTTGGGCGGGAACGCCTTGGTTCCTCCGAAGAAGGAGGCAGCCGTGGTATCGGGGTCATAGACGAGGCCGTTCTCCCACTCCCCGATGTCGAAGTTGCCCCCGGGCAGCACGCTGCCGAAATAACTGGAACCGTCGTAATTGACGATGCGGAGGTCGATGCCCAGGTTCTGGTAATCCTGCAGCGCGATCAACTCGTCCTGCGCTCGATAGCTACTGCGAGTTGTGGTACTCCAGCGTAGGGTCAAAGTCTTGCCGTTCTTGTGGCGAAGTCCGTCCGAGCCCAGCTTCCAGCCCGCCGCATCGAGCAGTTTGCCTGCTTTGGCCGGATCGAACGGATAAGGCTTGACTGACGGATCGAAAGAGAATGCCGTTGCCGCCTCATCGGAGGCGCCAAGCACTGCCCGGTTGTGCCAGACGTCGGCTACCATGGCCTGGCGATCCAGCCCATACTCCAAGGCCTGCCGTACTCGCACATCTTGCAGAATGGGATTCTTGAGGTTCAGCAGCCCCTGCTCGAAGTTGGGAGCGGCGGGCGTGATGAACGTGTAGCCGGAAATATGTTGCAGGGTGTTGATCTGCGCTATATCGAGGAACCATGCCGCGTCAATCTCGTGAGCGCGAAGGGCATTGGTCAACGATGTTTCATCTGGAATGATTCGGAAGATCAGCTTGTCCAGATACGGCTTACCAGGCATATAAAAGTGAGGATTCCGCACTTCGACTATGGTTTGGCCGGACTTGCGGGAACTGATCTCGAACGGACCGCTGCTGACCGTAGGCGAGAAAAGGAACTTGCTGGTGTTTATCTGCTTCGCGGTCAGTTTGCCCAGCACATGCTGAGGCACCGGCATCACCTGGTCCGTCCACACTGAGACGAAGGGCGCGTACGGCGCGCTGAGATGGAAGGTGATGCTCAGATGATCGGACGACACGTCGGCACTCTTAATGTGGTCGAAGCCGGTCGTAGTGTTGACCACGAGATCCTTGTTGGTCCACAGACGCCACGAATAGTCAACATCCCGGGCGTCGAGCGGCTGACCATCGGACCACTTGAGGCTGGGCCGCAAGTGGAACACGTAGGTCAAGCCGTCTTTGCTGATACCTCCATTGGCGGCGGTCGGAATCTGGGCGGCAAGACCGGGATGGAGCGCCCCTGACGCATCGCTATAGAACAAAGGCGAAAACAAGGTCTCCTGCAACATGATCGAGAAGGCGATAAAGCCGGTATTGGGCAAGAGTGAGGTCGGCTCCTCGTAGAGACCGTCGATTACCGTGCCGCCCCGCACCGGACCCCCGGCCGCCGAGGCACGATAGGCAGCCGAGCCGGCATACGGCGTGCTCCCGGCGATCAACAAGGCGATCAGTGCGGCACCCGCGAAACGATGCATATTTCTCATGAACTCGCTTGGTTCCTTTCCTCTTCACTCTCCGTACGGCGCCCAGATGTTTTTGACCTGGGTCGCCTCGCGTAAAAACTCCTCACCCTCGCCGTCCTGCCGGTCGAACCAATCCAGTCGCCGGCCGTGACCGGCCCAAGTACGCTTCAGGTTGCCAATCGACGCCGCCTCTACCGCCGCCACGCCTTCCGGTGGGCCGAAGTACCAGACAGATGCCACGCCATCATGCGCGGCCAGCACGGCAGCCAGAGTTTCCCGGCCACCCGTCACGATGTTCACCACTCCTGGCGGCACATCAGAGGTTTCCAGCACTTGGTAGAAATCGGTGGCACTCAAGGGCCGTTGCTCCGAAGGAACGATCACTACCGTATTGCCCATGGCGATGGCGGGCGCCAACAAGGAGATGAAGCCCAGCAACGGCGCCTCGTCGGGGCAGAGAATGCCGATCACCCCCAACGGTTCCGGCATGGCGATGGTCAGCCCGCGCAACGGCGTCTTGGCGGTCCGCCCATCATATTTGTCGGCCCAGGCCCCGTAGGTGAACAGACGCTCGATGGCCGCGGCAACCTCGTCGCGCGCCAATCCGGCCGGATCACGACCGTTCATGGCAACGATCCGCCCGGCAAATTCCTCGGCCCGGGCCGACAAATTCTCCGCCAGATAGTAGAGAATTTGTGCCCGGTTGTAGCCGGTTGTTCCGGCCCAGCCGGCGGCTGTCTGGGCCGCCTCCACGGCGTTGCGGATATCCTTCCGATTCCCGTCCCCCACCTCGCCTACCGTCCGTCCGTCGGCCGAGCGAACCGCCAAGCTGTAACCTGAATCGGCGCGGACTTGCTTCCCGCCGATGAACTGCTTGGCCGTGCGATCCAGGGCGGGCAGCCCATTCGGGCCGTGCGTAAACGACGGCTCCGCGCTTTCCTGGAGGCGAACCATCCTTGCCGCGGATCGGTCCGTGGCGCCGCGCGCCCGTCGCACATACTCGAAAAGCCCTTCCTTACCTCCCTCGCGCCCATAGCCGCTTTCGCGGTACCCGCCGAAGCCGCTCGCCGCGTCCAGCAGATTGGTACTGTTGATCCATACAGTGCCGGCCTTGATCTGGCGCGCCGCGTCGAGCGCCAGGTTGATATTCTCGGTCCATACGCTGGCCGCCAAACCATAAGGGGTGTTGTTGGCCAACATCACCGCCTCGGCGGGTGAGCGGAAGGTCATCGAAACCAGGACGGGACCGAATATCTCCACCTGAGCGATCGTCGCGGCCGGGGCCACGTTCGTGAACAGGGTGGGCGGATAAAAGTAGCCTTCGGCGGGACAGGCCCAGGATGGTTGCCAGAGCGTGGCGCCCTCCCGCACTCCTTGCTCGACCAAGCCCTGGATCCGTTGAAGCTGGACCGGGGCCACGATCGCCCCGATGTCGACGGCTTTATCCAGCGGGTTGCCCACCCGAAGCCGCTCCATGCGGGCGCGAATCCGGGCCAGAAAATCCTCGGCCACGTTTTCCTGCACCAGGAGGCGCGAGCCGGCACAGCATACCTGTCCCTGGTTGAACCATATGGCGTCCACCACGCCTTCGACCGCGCTGTCCAGGTCGGCATCATCGAACACGAGGAAGGGCGATTTGCCGCCCAGTTCCAGCGACAAGCGCTTCCCCGTGCCCGCCGTCGCCTTCCTGATCTGCCGCCCTACATCGGTCGAACCAGTAAAGGCGATCTTGTCGACCCGTGGGTGCTGTACCAGCAGCTCGCCGGTCCGCCCATCGCCGGTAATGATGTTGATCACGCCGGGCGGCAGCTCAATCTGCTGGACTATTTCGGCAAAGGCCAGGGCGGTGAGCGAGGTATATTCTGCCGGCTTCAGCACCACCGTATTGCCCGTGGCTAGAGCGGGCGCGATCTTCCACGACAACATGAGAAGCGGAAAGTTCCAGGGAATGATCTGACCGATCACCCCGACCGGCTCGTAGCCGGGCAGCTCGCTGCTCATCAACTGCGCCCAACCCGCGTGATAGGCAAAATGGCGGGCCACAAGCGGGATATCAATATCACGCGTCTCGCGAATCGGCTTGCCGTTGTCCAGAGTCTCCAGCACCGCAAACAGCCGGCTGTGCTTCTGCACCTGGCGGGCCAAAGCATAGAGGTAACGGGCGCGCGCATGCCCGGAGAGCGCCGCCCAGCCCGGCTGCGCGACCGAGGCGGCGCCGACGGCGGCATCAACGTCCTCGGCTCCTGCCTGGGCGATCCGGGCAATCGGCTTGCCGCGGGCAGGATTAATACTCTCAAAGTATTCACCCGATCGCGGGGCAACCCAACGATTATCGATCAGCAGATCGAAGCGCCCCTCATGTTGGGCAAGCCATGCCTCGGCGGGCGAGGCGGACTCCGGTGCGGGCCCATAGGCCATGGTCTGATATATCTCCGCTACACTCATCGTGCTATCCCTTTCCCGGCGGCCGACTCCGCGCCAGGCGCGGCATGAGCACCTTATGGCTGAAAGGGTACCCTGAATGCTGCCGCCCTGGTAGGGGGCGAGTCAAGCAGGCCGCACCGCCGAATTGTGGCAGACTGTCCCGCGAATGAATTCGCGGGCTATCGATCAGGCTTGAGCGGAACTAGGATAGCCGCTCACGTCCCCTCGGCGTCAGCGCCACGGTAGGATACTTGTTGGCTGTGGATTGGGCCAGCAGCCCCTCCACCAACAGGGCATCGATTTCCTCGACGATCGCTTTCATCGGCATCCCGGCGAGACAACCGTGCAGGGCGCAGCGGTCAGGGCCAATGGAGGTATCTGACGCACCGTGCAGAATCTTGGCCAGCCCGCTGCGCCCGGCCGCGAACGGTAAGGAAGACACCAGGGTGAGTACAGCGTTGGCTGGGGTAAGCGACGGCCCGACCCACTCCCGGCGCGGCCCCACCGGCGCCTTTTCGAGCGCCTCGGTGCGGCGCCCCTCGGGAGCGCAGCGATCGCACCGCCCACAGGGCACGGCCCCTCCCTGAGACGGCGCCTCACCGAAGTGGAGTGCGATCACCGCGTTGCGGCAGCCCTCGGCTTCGATATAGCGCGCCATGGCGGCGATGCGTTCCTCGCTCGCCGCCTCCTGTCCCTGCAAAATCCTCTCCAGCGCCGCCGGCCCATCGGGAGGCGGCGGCTCGACCAGGGTAAGCGTGGCGCCGCGCCTGCCGACCTTGCAGCGAAGGAGGCCCACATCGCTCCAGTCGAGCAGGATGCCTTCCACGGCATCCACCGCCGTGCCAAGGGTCTGGGCCAGAACCTGGACCGGGAGGGTGACAGGGCCGCCTTCATCCAGCCCGTGCCGCTCAACTAATAGTGCCAGGCGCGGATCGGCCGATCCCGATGTGGTCAAGGTAGCCTGTAAGGTACACGTACGCGGGCAGTCGAGGCCGCGCGTCAAGTAACCGGCTCGCCCCAGCATGGACAGGCCCACTCGGCTCGTCACGTCGCTCCGCCGTGCCTCGGCGTCGCGCCCGTCGAGCTCCCCCAGGTCTACCGGGCCGCCCGCCGCGCCGCGAATGAGCGAGCGCGCGCGGCCGAACAGGGCGCGCAATTGGTCGATGCTCACCAGGTCGTCACGCATGAAACGACGGAGCGTGGCCTTGTCGCCGGGCGTGGCCAGCAGCAGAGCATGAGCCGGCGCCCCGTCGCGGCCGGCACGGCCCGCTTCCTGTACGTACGCCTCCAGCGATCGGCTGGGCTGATAATGCACGATAAAGCGGATGTCGCGCTTGTTGACCCCCATTCCGAAGGCAACGGTGGCCACCAGCACGCGGATTCGCCCCGCCATGAACCGCTGCTGGGTCGTGCTGCGCTCCTCGGAATCCATGCCCGCGTGATAGTGAGCCGCCTGTACACCGCTACGACGCAACTGAGCCGCCAATTGCTCGCACTTCTCGCGGCTGCCCGCATAGACAATACCGCTGCCTCGCGCGGCGCGGGCGAAGGCGAGCAAGGTGCGGCGCTTCTCGGCCTCATCTGCCAGACGTCGCACCTCAAGAAACAGGTTTTCGCGCAGCACGCCGGTGCGGACCAAGCGCAACGGTCGGCCCAGGGTGCGGGCAATCTCCTCTTGCATGGCGGGCGTGGCGGTCGCCGTCACGGCGAGGATGCGCGGCGACCCCAGTAGCGTTGCTGCCTCGCCCACCGCCAGATACTCTGGTCGGAACTGGTGACCCCAGATACTGAGGCAGTGCGCCTCGTCCACCACCAAGAGCGATACGCCCGCGTTACGCAGGGCCCGGAGCAGGGATGCCTGGCGCAAACGCTCCGGCGCGCAGTACAGCAGGCGAAGCTTGCCGGCACTGAGCAAGCCCAGGCGCCGATCCAGTTCCGACCCCTCCACGGCACTGGAGATCGAGGTCGCTTGCTCGGCCAGCGCGGGCACGGCGGCCAGGCCCGCCAGTTGATCGGCCATCAAGGCGATCAAGGGCGAAACGACCAGGACCAGTCCACGATCCAGTAAGGCGGGCAACTGGAAGCACAGTGATTTGCCGGCTCCGGTCGGCATGACAGCCAGCGTATCCTGTTCATCCAGCAGCACGCTGCGCAGAACCGCTGCCTGGCCGGGACGGAACCGCGCGTGGCCGAAGTGCTCGAACAGCGTCTGCTCCAGTTCTGGAGCCGTATCGTCGAGCGTTGACGGATCGCCGGGCAGCCACCGAGCATCCGGCACATGGATCGGAGGCGGCGGCAGGTTGGTAGGCGCGGTTGGGCGGGCCGCACGGCGCGGACTACCGCTTTCGCGGAGCGCGGCAAGCTCACTCCTCAATCGGTCGGCCAGCGCCTCCAATCCAGCCAGCCGTTCGGCGCGAGCCTGTGCCGCCGCCTCAAGGTTGTCCTGTGAGTCGCGAAGCGCGGCCAATTGCTCCCACAACTCGGGAGCAGTTTCGCCTGCCGCTGCCCGCGCCCCATCGGCCAACACGGTGGCCGCGTCGTCGATGAATCCACCGCCGGCCAGAGCCTGAGCCAACCCACGCACGGCCGGAGCGCCAAAGAGTAAGGCGAGAGCGGAGCGAAAGCACTCTTCCGCACCCGACCAATCCTGATCATAAAGGGCGACTTGCCCTTTGGCCAGGAGAGGCACGACCGAGCGCTCGTTGGCCAGCCCGCGAATTGCGTCCACTTCGGTCAAGACCGCCTCACGGCGTCCAAGCGCAAGCAGGGCCTCAATCGTCACCAGGCGAGCGGGCGCCGAATCCTTGGCGGTTTGACGTGCGCGCGAGAGCTTAAGAGCCGCTTCGGCGTCCCCGCCGATCAGGGTCAGGTGAGCCCAGAGATCTTGTTCCGTCAAGTACGCGCCGGCCGGACCGTCCGGGAAGAACGTCGATAACACGGCGAGCCCCGCGTCCGGACCTCCCATAGCACCGGCGAGCATGGCTAGGCCGGTACGCACCCGGACCGGCCATCGAAGAGGCCGATCGGTGGCCAGCACAGCTAAATGGCATTCGGCCAGGGCCGAGGGCCAGGCTGCTTCGACTGTAACCGCCGCGCCGCCGTTCATGATGATTGCTTTCTCCTATGTAAATCAGTGTAACGGAAGAAAAGGGGCGTACCGGCCGGTGCCGTGCAAGGCAGCGTGTAAAGGTAGGTAACCGTACATGGGGCATCCGGCTGAGGTGAGTTAGGAGCGGGCCGGAAAGGCTAGTGCATGAATCAAGCGGCTTTCTTTGATTTGGGGGACCAACACCCGGCCGCAGCCGTTCGTCCCTACCTTGCGAACACATTCGCAGGCCCGCGCTCATGAAACTAACCTGGCGGAGGGCAGCACTTTTCGGGCTTGCCCTGTAGAAAGTAAGTGCCTCCGCAATCGCGAGGTACGCCCGCGCCTAGACCTATAGCAGTCGGATTAGGGCGTGAGCGGTATGCTTGAACTGGAGCCTCGGCAGGAGATCAATCATGGTAAAAGGAGAATACGCGGATGGCACGTGAAGCGATCAGTAAGGCAAGCGCGATCTGGGAAGGCGACCTCGTCCACGGTAAGGGCAGCTTCTCGCTGGCAAGCGGCGTAGCGGGCACGATTCCCGTAACCTGGGCCGGACGCACCGAGCGCACCCCGGGCAGCACCAGCCCCGAGGAACTGCTCGCGGCGGCTCATGCCGCGTGCTACGCCATGGCGTTCTCGAATGTTCTGGCAAGCAAGGGTCATCCCGCAACGCGGCTGGATGTCTCGGCGTCGTGCGTCTTCGCCCCCATCGAGGGCGGTTTCAAGATTGCCTCAATGGCGCTTGAGGTGCGGGGCACGGTCCCCGGTCTTGACCAGGCTGGGTTTGAGGATGCGGCCCGCCAGGGTGAGCAGGGTTGCCCGGTGTCCAATGCACTGCGCAATAATGTACAGATTTCGGTCAAGGCGACCCTGGCCTAGCGCGGCCAGGGTCGAGGGGCGTGGATCCAGACGAAACGGACCGTTCTCGCACCGCGTGGCGACCATTTTCGCACCTCCTGAGCAACTGATTCACGCCCCAGCCCGACGCCAAGGGCCGCCGCGCCTGTCCGCCGCGGCGGCCCCTGTGCCGGCAGGGCTGCTATACTACGGTGGTTAAGAGCAGCCGTCGCTTGGTAGGGCCACCGGCGCCCTGACGACGGACCAACACGGAGCATCGCGCTAGATGAGCGTAGACTTGGTTCCCGCGGTTCGCGCCGAAACGGCAACGGAACTCATCCCCCGAGCGCCGCGGCCCGATCACATCGATTTGTCCCTGGTCATCCCCGTCTATAACGAAGTAGAGAGTCTTCCCGAGCTGTACGCGCGCCTGACCGAGGTGCTGGGTGGACTCAACCTCGTCTACGAAATCGTCTTTATTGACGACGGCAGCACCGACGGCACGTTCGAGGGTCTGCGTACACTCTACGATCACGACCCGCACGTGCGCGCCCTTCGTTTCCGTCGCAACTTCGGCAAAACCGCCGCCCTGGTGGCGGGATTTGATGAATGCCGGGGCAGTACGATCATGACCATGGACGCCGATCTGCAGGATGATCCGTCTGAGATCCCGAACTTTCTCGCCAAGCTGGATGAGGGCTTCGACCTGGTCTCCGGGTGGAAGAAGGACCGCCAGGATCCGATCAGCAAGACCCTCCCCTCCAAAGTATTTAACCGAGTGGTCTCCACGGCCACCGGAATCCGCATGCACGATTTCAATAACGGGTTCAAGGCCTATCGGCGTGAAGTGACCGAGGAGCTCAAGCTCTACGCCGATTTGCACCGTTTCATCCCTGTCATGGCCAGTTGGCGGGGTTTCAAAGTCGTGGAAATTCCCGTCAAGCATCATCCACGGAAGTACGGCAAGTCGAAGTTCGGGGCAGGCCGCTTCGCCAAGGGTATGCTCGACTTCTTCAAGGTACTCTTCCTCACCCGCTATATGCAGAAGCCGCTGCACCTCTTCGGGGGCATCGGCGCCGTGCTTGTCTTCGTCGGCGTAGTGGTTGGACTCTATCTGAGCGAGGAACATTTCCGCACCGGCAATATTGGTCAGCGGCCCCTACTGGACCTGGCGATCTTGTTGGTTATTACCGGGGTGCAATTGTTTAGTCTCGGGCTCCTCGGTGAGATGCTCCGTAACGTCAGCTATCGGCGCGCCGAGGAGTACAGCGTCAGGCAGCGCCTGGAATGAGCAGGGTGAGCCGCTGGTGGCGCAGTCCCTGGCTGCGTTACGGGCTTACCGCGGCGCTGTTGGCGATCATCCTCTGGAAGGCGAACCCTAGCCAGTTCTGGGATCAGGCCAGGAACGTCTCGGTGGGCCACCTCCTCGTCGCCATGGCGCTGACCGTGCCCTTCTTGATCCTCAAGGCGCTGCGCTGGCATGTCATTCTGCGCGCGGGACGATGCCGCGCGAGCTTCGCCGAGGCGTTTATCTCCCTTTTGGGGGGCATGGGCGTGGCTTTGCTCACTCCCGCCCGTATCGGCGAGGTCACGCGTGCCGCCTATCTGTCGGAACCGCGCAAGATCCGGGTGGGGGCGCTGGTCATGGTGGATAAGGTATACGACGTGATCGTGCTTGCCCTACTTTCGGTGGCCGGAGCGGCAGTGTTGGTCAGTCCGGTTCTGGCGCTCGGCCTGGCCGCGGGGGGACTGATCGGCGTGTTCTGCGCCTTGCGCGCGCGCGCGCTCCGCAGCGTGTTCGCGCTCGGTAAGCGCCTCCCACTCTATGCGAAAGTGGACAAAGTGCTGGCGGAGTTCGCCGAGTTCGGCGCGCCCGTGGGCATGATCTGCCTCTTGCTCACGCTCGGCTCGTTCCTCATCGTTTTAGCGCAGTATTATGTCATCCTGGACGCCTGGAACAAGGGTAGCTTGCAGATCGTCGTCTACTGCTTCCCCATGGTCGTGCTCACCAACGCGGTGCCCCTCACCGTGGCCGGACTGGGCACGCGCGAAGGCGCGGCGATCTTGCTGCTCCGCCATTACGGTGTGGCGAATACCATCGCCGGCACCAGCGCCTTCCTGATGTTCTTTATGAATACGGCGCTGCCCGGTCTGGTAGGCGCCTTGATCACGCCCTTCTACCGTGTCAAGGCACAGCCGGATCGTCCACAGACGACCATCTCGACCGCGCCCTCGCCGGCGCCATCGGGATCACCCCAGTGACGACTATCCAGGCTACGCCCCTGCCCACTCAACCTGCCCGGCGGCTGACCGAGTCGCGGTCGATGGCCACCCCGATTCCGCATCCTGCCACGCGAGCCTTAGCTCTGGTCGTGGGCATCCTTTTCTGGACCGTCACGGTGGGCTACGCCGTGGGCTTCAGTCTGATCAGTATCCGCCAATACGACGCCTTCGTACCGCACGCGCTCGATCTGGGCAATATGGCGCAAGCCTTCTGGAACACCGTACACGGGCACCCTTTCAAGTTCCAGAACCAACGCGCTCACGTCGATATCGAGGCGTTTGGGATTGATACCCGTTTAGCAATCCATGTCGAGCCGCTCATTCCCGTCCTGGCTATTTTCTATTTCTTCTACCAACACGCTCAAACCTTGCTGGTCATGCAGAGCGTGGCCCTGGCCACGGGCGCCATTCCGACCCGCCTCCTGGCCCGCCGGCATTTGCGGCATCCTCTGGCCGAACTGGCCTTCCCCGTAGCCTACCTGCTCTTTCCCGCTCTGGAAGCGGCCAATCTCTACGAGTTCCACCCGGTGGCCTTCGCCGCCCCACTGTTGCTCTGGGCGTTCTACTTTGCCGACGGCAAGCGCTATTCGCTATTCGCCCTCTGCGCGCTGGCCGCCATGGGCACCAAAGAGGAGATTGGGCTGCTGGTTGCCTTGATGGGATTCTGGATTGCGGTCAGGCACGGCGAGCGGCAACTTGGCACGATTATTGCCGTGTTGGGGATCGTCTGGTCATTCGTGGCCCTGAAGGAGGTGGTCCCTCACTTCATTCAGCGGGACAGCTCCTATTGGGGACGGTATGTCGATCCCAGCTTCCTCCACGGCCAGATCATCACACAAAGCGACACCATTCACTTCTGGCTGAATCAGCCCCGGATGGTGGTCGACAACGTGACCGACGAGGCTAAACTCAGCTATCTACACCGGCTGTTCTACCCTGCCGGCTACCTGGCGCTGTTCAGTCCGCTAACCCTTCTCGTCGCCCTGCCCAGCCTCGCCCTTATTCTCCTCAGCTACGAGCCGCATATGTACGGCGGGCTGGCCCACTACTCGGCGGAACTGGTGCCGCTGATCATAGTGTCCTCTATCCTGGGGGCGGCATGGCTCTGCGGCATGGTGAGTCGCTTCACGCGTCTCCCGATGGGCTGGGCCGTGGCAATCTGCAGCGTGTACGTGCTGGGGGCATCCCTGGCCAATCAAAGGGTGAACGGTTTCACGCCGCTCTCCACGCAGTATGACTACCCGGCGATCACCGCCCACGATCGGTTGGTCGACCAGGCACTCGCCATGATCCCCCCCAATGCCTCCGTCTCCGCCGAAGATAACCTGAATGCTCACCTGAGCGATCGGGAGCAAATCTATCTCTATCCCGATACCGATTCGGATCGCGTCCAGTACATCATCCTGGATGCCACACAGCCCACCGGATCCGAGATCCGGCCCTGCGACCTCACCGTTCAGGTCCAGGGCAACTCCATCGCCTGCGATATCGTGACTGGCCCCGCCTCCGTAAACGGCAAGCATAAGCTGGTCAACACCGACGCCTTACTCCGCAATGGGAAGTGGACCATCGCCTTTGCCCAGGACGGCATTCTGCTCCTCGAGCGCTTTCAAAAAGGCATGACCCTGAATACCAAACTGCCGCCCGCCTTCTGGACCTTCATGGAGCCACCCCCTGACGACGTGCCCGCGGGGAGGCCGATTGCTCGCTTTGGTGATTACCTCGAATTGGAGGGCTATCAGGTCAGCCGAGCGGAACGGACCAACCTACGAAACCCCGATGTGGTGCTGACTACCTGGTGGAAGGTGCTCAAGCCGATGCCCAAGCGCACCCGCTTGATGCACTACCTTACCGACAACACCGGCGCTCTGCAAATCAAGCAAGATGATCAGCAAGCGACGGACTGGCAAACCATGGACCAATGGCAAC
>JAICHN010000043.1 GCA_025924845.1 Chloroflexota bacterium
AGCCACACCCCGCACGCACGCAGTGATGGTCGGGGGGTATCGATGGGTATAGGCCTGCGGGACCACGGGAGCGCATGAGGTTGGGCGCCCGGAGATGTCTGCGAAGGGATCTGACAACTGCTACTACATACCGAGTGCGCTCGGCGCATGCCTTCGATCTGCGCAGTTGCGCGGTTCCGGATTGAGCCGATTGGCAAGCCATAACCCGGTGCAAGGGGTCCGCAAGTTTATACAGTGGGCAAGATGTCCCTGCGACAGCGCAGACAATCCGAGCGGACGAACCGGCACATCGCAGCGTGGGAACCGTTCCCACTCGTTGCCATCCAGACGCCACGGCCAACACCGGTGAGGTGACCTCGCAAGGAGGAAAGCTTGGGCGCCGTCAACGCCACGACGAGCGCGGCTGCATCACCGACCTATCGAGGAGATCAGTGCCATCACAGACAAACCTCGGACTCGCCGCCCATGGTCCCTTCAGACATTATGTCAAATTAGCTACTCGCCCTACCAGCTGAGTAGTTCGCATCAACTCCCGTTCTACGGGCAAGATCCTCCGCCGATACGGTAGCGACACTCCTTTGGAAGGGCAACTGCCGCGCCTGCTTCAATCACGGCGATGACCGCGGCTTGGATGTGCGACCTTCAGTGCTGGTACCTGTCGCGGACGTGTGGAGAAGACTCAACGGTGCTGCATGATCGGACGTGTCGTTCCGCTGCCGGTCCTGAAGAGGACGATTTCTCCTTGGCGCGCAAAACCGCTAGGCTAGGCCGCCACGCTGCAATGGGGGGCTTCCCGCGCTGGTAGCCAATAGCGATCCCACTCCTGGTTGAATCGCACGGTCTGCAGGGCGGCAAGTGCGTCGCACATCTCGGCGCCCCAGTGCATGCCGCGCCCCTTCTGCCGGCGTGCCACCAGCAAATCGTTGGCCTTCTCCGCCTGCCCGCTGCCGATGTACTGACAGGCGCACCAACGATCGCGATAACTGGGGATATAGCACTGCCGTGCCCGGAGGTACTCGGCAAACCTGTGCAGGTTGGAACTCGCTCGGGCCCGTGGGTGTTCCCGCTCGATCACCCGCAGCGCCGCCGGCACGTCGCCGCGCCACAGCTGACGGCGGAGACGGCGCAGAAAGCGGCGCTTAGCGGTACGACCACGGCACGCCCTGCTCGCCTCATAGGCGCAACGTTCCTGCAAATGATGCCAATCGAACAGGAGGGTCTTGGGCGCGATGGTCGTCAGACGCTCTTCAAAGAAGGCGCGGATCCAGTGGGCGCAGTCGGCGATCGCGAGCAGCGAATACCCCGGTACCACGGCGCGGACCAGCAGGCCCCGAAGTCGGTGGAGGAACGCCTCTCCTCCGCCGCTGACATACCGATACCCGGCTGTGGTTGCGATGCGGGCGGTGCGCACCGCAATGAAGGTATGGTGCCTCTGTGCTCGGGTGAGCACCTCATCAATGCCGACGAGAATTTGCCCTTCCTCCACTTCGGGCCCAAGGCGTGCTAACACACCTGCAGGTCGGGTCGGGTCTGCGCGGCGCGCGTCCAGCACGCGAACCCAATCCGACCAGGCCACACCACGGGGTGGGCAGGGCTGTAGCTGGGCGAGTGCAGCCTCTACCGCGACCAGGAGAGCCGGGGGCCAGCCCGCCCGACGACGTGGTGCACTGTGCGGGACGAGCCGCAGCGGCGACGGCAGACTACCGTCCGGATCGCTGTCCGCGTCGGTCTCCGCCTGCTCAACGGCACGAACGAGCGTGCCATGGCGCCGCACCAAGGTCCGCAGCGTGGCAGGGGAGAGGATCTGTTTCTCATTGGCCTGCCAGCCTAATAGTCGGGCGGCCGTGGCGAAGGGAAGGTCTTGCGCGAGCAGACAGCCCCACTCCTGCAGCGCACGCGTGGTGATTCTGCCCTTGTGGTCAGGGAGAGCGACATCACCCGGCATGACATGGCAACCGGTGGCAGGGTGAACCAACACTTGGCGGGTAAGATGCACGGTACCCAAACGACTGACGGCCGTAATTGGTTTGCACCCATCACGACGCACGTGTCCAGCGGGGAAGCGTTGGCGATAGGCATCGGCCAAGTGGGCATCTACCGCGGCCCACTGCGCCTGGAGCGCCGCGCGCAGCGCAAGGTGCCCAGTCTCCAGGGTGGCGGCCTCCACCTGGTCGAGTGTTGTCGCACTTTGCCCGGGAATGAGAGTGATCGGTGGAAGGTCGAAAGCGGCGAGTTCAGTCATGTGGTCCGCGTCGGCATCATCCACGCGGCAGACAAGGATACGGATGCGGTTCACGGCGATTCCTTTCCAACAAGGCAGTTCGCGCCATGATACCAGCGGCTACTCCTCTCCTTTGACGCATCCTACCCAGCACGGTAGCACGCAAAAGTAGCGGGCTGGCCGGCAGGCAGGGATCGGGCAACCTGAGTAGTGCGTAGCTGCTCAGAGCGCGCTGGGAGAAATCGTCTTCTGCGGGACCAGTTCCAGAACAAGGCACCCCATTGAGCAAGAGGGCCATCAGGAGCCCGCTACTTTTGCGCGCCAACAAAATCTTGCAAAAATGCCCTCCACCGGTCCCTTTGCGGGACGTAAGTGGAGGGCATTTTAGCCTTGAAAACCGTGGGTGGACCAGAGGGGATTCGAACCCCTGACCTTCTGAATGCCATTCAGACGCGCTCCCAACTGCGCCACTGGCCCAGGAATAGCGGTTAAGGGTCGAAGATGCCCTACGACACCTCTTCCGCTGCGACCACGAGCGGGTGAACACTTACCCGCTGGCGGTTCTTGACTTGCCGCTCGAAGAATACCTTGCCGTCAATCAACGAAAAGAGGGTGAAGTCTCGCCCCATGCCCACGTTCAGACCGGGCTTGAACTTCGCCCCGCGCTGACGAATCAGAATGTTCCCACAACGGACCTGTTCGCCGCCGAAACGCTTTACGCCAAGCCGCTTCGACTCGCTGTCACGCCCGTTGCGCGAACTACCGACACCCTTTTTGTGCGCCATATCACTCTACCTTACACTCAGCGCTCCGCGCAACCCAACGTCGTCCCGGCCGAGGCTGTTATGCCTCCGCCCGCTCAATGGCTTGCACCAGCACATGAGTTTGGAACTGACGATGGCCGGTCTTGCGCCGATAGCGTACCTTCGGCTTGTATTTGAAGACAATAATCTTCGGCCCGCGATCCTGCCGTACGACCTTACCACGTACCTGCGCGCCCGCCACCACCGGTGTACCCACCGTCGTACCCTCGTCATCGCGGAGCATCAGGACCTGATCGAATCGCACCTCTTGACCGGCGGGGATGTCGAGCTTCTCCACCGTCAAAACCTGGCCGACCTTGGCCGTGTATTGTTTGCCGCCCGTCACCAGAACTGCGTACACGATATCCTCATCACATGGCATGGATAAACCGTGGCCCGGACCGCGTACGGCCACAGTGCTCTATGGTAGCGATCCGTTTCCCCGCCTGTCAAGTCGGATGAGCAGGCAGCCATGGTACAGCGAAGTTTGCCGCAACCGCCCTAACTTCCCGAGGCGAAAATTATGGGGCGCGGCGGTCCGAACGATCCGGGCCGGAGCACCCTCCAACTTGTTATCCTGTGCAGGAGACCTATGGCGGCGCGGCACCGTTACTGAAGGAGGCCGGGATGGAGGCAGACTACCAGGCCGAGCACATGTTGGTTACCGGCGGAGCCGGCTTCATCGGCAGCATGTATGTCCGTCTCGCCCTCACCGCGACCCCCGCTCGGCAGGTGACTGTGATCGACAAGCTGACCTACGCGGGGAATTTGGCCAATCTGGCTGAATTGTCCGACCATCCCCGCCTGCGCTTCGTCCAGGGCGACATTACCGACCCGGTCGTGGTCGGCGAATGCCTGCGCGGCATCGATACCGTGGTAAACTTTGCCGCCGAGACTCACGTAGACCGGTCGATCCAGGATGCCGGCTCTTTTGTGCTGACCGATGTCTACGGTCTGCATATTCTCCTCGCGGCATCGCTCGAACACGGAGTGCGACGCTTCCTCCAGGTGTCAACTGATGAGGTATACGGCGACATCGCCCAGGGCGCCTCAGTGGAGTCGGACCCGCTCCTGCCCCGTAGCCCCTATGCGGCGGGCAAGGCCGGAGGCGAGCTTCTGGCCCGCGCCTACGCGATCACTCACGGTCTGGATGTGGTCATCACCCGCGGCTCGAATACGTTCGGCCCGCGCCAGTACCCGGAAAAATTGGTGCCGCTCTTTATCACCAACGCCCTCGACGGCAAGCCGGTGCCCGTGTACGGTGATGGGCTGCAGGTCCGGGATTGGCTGGCCGTGCAGGATCATTGTGCCGGCATCGATACGGTGCTACGTCGGGGCGAGACAGGCCAGGCATACAACCTCGGCGGCGGCAAGCCGCTCACCAACCTGCAAATCACCGATCAAATACTGCGGCTGTGCGACCGCGATGCGCGGCTCATCCGTCATGTCGCCGATCGCAAGGGCCACGACCGGCGCTACGCGATTAACTGCGACAAGGCCCACGCTCTGGGCTGGCGCCCTACTCTACCCTTCACTGATGCGCTGGCCCAGACCGTGAGTTGGTATCGCGAGAATGAGGCATGGTGGCGACCGATTCGTGAATCGGGAGGCTTCGCCGATCATCTGCGCCAGACCTACATGGACGGAGTGAAATGACCGAGACCTTTCTGCGCGCTCTGCGCTGCGCTCGTTGCGGCGAACAGTATGATCCCGGCCTTGAACAACATCTTTGTCGGGCCTGTCAGGGTCCACTTCTGGCCGAGTACGCGTTGAGCGCCATAGGCGCCGCGATCACGCCCCATGATTTGCTTACCCGCGAGCAATCACTCTGGCGCTATCAAGAATTCCTCCCCTTACGTGAACCGGAACGGCGCGTTTCGCTGGGCGAATCCTGGACGCCGCTGCTCGAGGTGCCTCGGCTGGCGGACCACCTGGGCCTCCCTGGCTTGCTGATCAAGGACGAGGGACTGCTCCCCACCGGCTCATTTAAGGCGCGCGGCGCCGCCGTGGGGGTCAGCATGGCTCGCGAACTGGGCGCCTCGGTCCTTGCCCTGCCCACGGCCGGGAACGCGGGCGGCGCCTGGGCGGCCTATGGGGCGCGGGCAGGACTGACCGTCTGTGTGGTAACGCCGGCCGACGCCCCGCGCATCAACCTCGTGGAGACCCGTGCCGCGGGCGCCCGCGCTTCGGTCGTACGCGGCCTGATTTCCGATGCCGGGGCCATCGTGAACCGCGCCGTAAGCCGGCATGGCTGGTACGACGCGGGTACGTTGCGTGAGCCCTATCGGATCGAAGGCAAAAAGACGATGGGCCTCGAAGTAGCGGAGCAACTCCAGTGGACTCTCCCCGACGCGGTGATCTATCCCTGTGGAGGCGGCGTGGGCGTGATCGGCATGTGGCGCGCCTTTCACCAACTGCTCGAGCTTGGCTGGGTCCGCGGCCCATTGCCGAAGATGATTATCGTGCAGGCGGCAGGTTGTGCGCCGCTGGTGCGGGCCTATCAGGCCCACGAGGAAGCATCGGCCTTCTGGGAAGGTGCCTCGACCGTGGCCGCCGGACTCCGCGTGCCAAAGGCGTTGGGCGATTTCCTCGTACTGCGTGCGGTGCGTGAGACGAGCGGCAGCGCCGTGGCGGTAGAGGACGATGCCATTCGGGCCGCGATCCTTGACGCGGGCCGCACCGAAGGGCTCCTCCTTTCGCCTGAGGGCGCGGCGACCGTCGCGGCCATTCCCGCGCTGATGGCCATGGGTGCGCTCAAGCCCGCCGATCGGGTGGTGGCCTTCAATACCGGCGCCGGAATCAAATATCCGGAGGTGCTGTCCGCCGACCTGCCTGTCCTCGATCCAGGAGATAATCTGTAGGAGGGATCAGATTCGGCCCGCTTAGCCGGCCGTTCCGGCAAAACCCGTGGACTGTACTCGCTCGCGGAGAATGCTCACGGCGGTGTTGTTCACGCACAGCGTCCAGGCCAGAGAAAACTGGATGCCGGGATACTTGGCTCGACTTCGTTCGAGCGCGGGCACCACATTTTGGCTCAACACCTTACCGATAAAGTGCAGATAGGGCGCTACCACGATGCGTCTGGCCCCGCGTTCGACCAGGGCGGCGGCAGCCGTTTCTATGGTCCGCGTGGAGTTCTCAGCCTGGGCGATCTCTACCAGCGTGCCCGCGCCAAGCTCAGTCCCTACCAGGGCCGCCAGTTGGCTCAGGCGCGTCCCGGGGTCCCATTGCGCCTTGCTGCCCCGATTGACCACTACCACGCCCAGCGTGCCGCCTGCGCCGCGGCGAACGAGGCCATGGGCCGGCAGATACTGGCTGGTCCCCAGCAGAGCGCCCTGGACCCGATCGGCCACCAGCGTGGCCAGGCGCGGGTCCAGCCCAAGGTTGGGCAATTGGGTGATTGGCACGCCTGGGAACTTTGCCCGCAGGCGGTCAAGCTCGCCGGGAATGTCACGTTGGATTTCCTTGCCGTCAAAGAGGAAATAGGGCAAGACGGCGATCGCCGTCGCTCCCTCTTGCACCGCCGTGCCGACGGCCTCAGCCGGCGTGGGCGAAAGGAACTCGAAAAACGCGGGCCGCACCACGGGACCATCCGGGAAGTGCCCTTGTAGTCTACGCGCGATTTCGCGGATGCCGTCATTGGCCGAACGGCCGCGCCTACTGCCGTGGCCAAGCACCAATACCACTTGATGAGGCTTAGCTTCCATGTCTCTCCTTGCGTCAGCGATCCGCACGGGGCACGGTAAAGCTAAACTCGCTACCCTCGCCAACCACGCTACGTACCGTGATTTCGCCGTTCATCTGCTCCACAAGCTGCTTGGCGATGAACAGGCCCAGTCCGGTTCCGACATGGCCCGCGCGGATTACCTGGTCGATCTTACCAAATCGCGTAAATAGTCGCGGCATATCCTGCTCGCGGATGCCCGGGCCCTGGTCGATGACGGTCACCTGCACGGTTTCGGGGAGCACAAGGCAGCGCACGCGAATATCACGACCCTCGGGCGAGTACTTTACCCCGTTATCCATCAAGCTGATCAGCACTTGCTGAGCCCGATCGGCATCGGCCAGAACCTGTGGAAGATCATCGGGCACCTCTACCTGCACGACCTGACCTCGGTACTTCTGCGTGATCTCACTCACCGAGGGCTCGATCAAATCGGCGAACTGGACGCGACGGATGGACAGAGGAAGCGTGCCGCCCTCGACTCTCGATACAAAGAGCAGATCTTGCACGAGGCGTTGCAGCCGCTTGCTGGCCCCGTAGATCCGTTCCAGGTAGTGATGGCGCCGCTCGTCGTCCAATCGGGTCCAATAATTGAGCAAGGTTTCGGTAAAGCCCTTAATCCCCGTGAGCGGTGTGCGCAACTCGTGGGAGACGGTAGAGACGAAATCCGTGCGCAGTTGATCCAGCTCTTCCAGGCGGGTCTTCGCCTCGTGCTCGCGGGCGTAGATACGGGCGTTGCGTACGGCGAAGCCGACCTGATTGGCGAATTGGGTGATCGCGTCGGCATCCTCTTGCGTATATGCGCCATGGGTGAGGCTAAACACTTCCAGGATCACACTGAAATCGGAGTCGATCAGCAAGGGAACCGCGATCCACGAGGCCGCGCGCGGCACCGCGCTGATCTCCTTCCATAACGGTTCGCGACTGGTGTCGGACACCACCATGGCGGCGCCCGCCTCGCGCATTTGTTGGTAAAGCGGTTGGTGGAAGAGGAAGGGGCCGTGCAATGCTTCACGCTCAAACCGGCCATCGGCGGTTCTGGTCACGGCCAGATCCACATGCCCCCCATTGATTACGTGAACGGCCGCCTGTTCATAACCAAGCAGCATGCCGACAAACTTGAGGACTTGCTCCAGTACGTCGCGAAGCTCCAGCGTGGCGCCCAGGGCCTGCGTCATGGCCTGCTGCAACTCGGCAACCTCCCGTCGACGAAGCTCGGAGGCGTACAGGCGGGCGCGCTCGATCGCCACGGCGGCCTGGTTGGCGAATGCCTGCAGAATCTGCTGGTGTTCCGGCTGGAAGTAGCCCGCGGTGGCGGCGGCGGTGGTCAGTACGCCGATCACTTCGCCGCCCGCGATCAGCGGAATAAACAGGGCCGAGCCGACGTCGTTCGCCAGTAAGGGCTCGGCCCCTGCCGTCCGATCATCGGCCCGCACATCCTCAATGAGGAGCGGCTTGCCGAGCAGCGCGCAGCGCCCAATCAGGCCCTCCCCGGGCCGGCGAGAAGGGCTTGCATCGGCCTGGGCGTCCAGGCCCGATCCTGCTTCGAAATCGAGGAGCCCTGTCTTCTGGTCAATCAGATAGATAAAACAGAACCGGCTGTGGGTCAATTGCACGGCGGCGCCGGTAATCGTGCGGAGTGTCGCATCAAGATCGAGGGACGAGCTCATCATCTGACCGGTTCGATACAACGATGAGAGCTGTTCCGCCCGAGCGGAAGCATCTTCGAACAGCTGGGTATTGGCCAGGGCCACGCCGACTAATTCACCCACGCCGCGCGCAACCTCCAGGTCACGGGGGCGGAAGCGGTGTGGCGCCTCTGTCCAGCACACCATCAGGGCATCGGCGGGACGGTTCGACAGGTTAAGCGGGATGATCAGCACCGAACGCAGGCCGCGAGTCTGCACAAGGCTCTCCGGAAGCACGCGCGTCAGGCTGTCCTCCTCTACCGCGACCGGATCCTTGCCTCGCAGCATCGGGGTCATTTGCTCCAGGCGACCGCCGCTGATCTTGATTTCGGTCAGCGACTTCAGACCACCGCCCGGAGCGGTTGGTTCCAGCATCCTCAAGGCGGCCCGGCTCGAATCCAGATACAGTAAGCCGGCGAAGCGCGCCCCGTACAGACCAGGCAACATGCTGAGCGTGCCCTCGACCAGGACATCTACATCGGTCGTGCCCAATGCTCCCGCTACCCGCAGCAGGGCCGACGACACCGCCGCATCCTCCAGTTGCGCCCGATAGAGGTGGATATTCTCGATGAAGAGAGCGCCCTGACCGGCAAGAGCGGCCAGGGCCCGCAGTTGCAGCGAGCGAGGTGCTGATCCGACCCGTACCCCCGCGCAAAACCCCACTATGCCACGGCCCTTCGCTTCGAGCGGCGCCAACACCAGTGTTTGGTCCGCTCGGGCTCGGTTCGCCTGGGTAGGGGCTGCCTCCGGCACGACGCCGGAAGGTCGAAGCAAAGGCACAAAGCATCCTGCCGCCTCGGGATCGGTCAACGTCAGGGAGGCAGGCCGTACCGCGATGGGCACGCCGGGCCGATTGGCGCCGGCCATCAAACGTTCGTGGACGCGACGCGGCACCGGCATGGCCAGAATCTCTTGCCAATCCTCCCCGTCAATACCATGCATCGCTTCCGCGTAAAACGCATCATCCACGGCGTCGAAGAGATAGATCACGGCATAGGCGAGGTCGCCCAACTCACAGGCAACCTCTGCCAGGTGCGCGGCGAAATTATCCAGGCCGCTATCCGGACCGAGGCTGGTGCTGAGGCTGAGAATACGGCGGAGGAATGGCGCCGGAATATCCCAGGTATCATCCGCAACCGCCGGATCGGCCGGCGGATCGATGGGGTAGGTCCCGGCGAAGCGCTCCTTAGCCGCGGTCACTAGGCGACCCTCTCCTTTGCAGTCAGTCCGCCCATGGAGCAGTGCTCATTCGATGTCTGCCGCCATCGGGCGAGCACCGATCGCTCCATCGGCATAAACATGAGCATACCATAGTGGTGGCGACCTTCCACGGTGGCTCTACACTATTAGGCGGTCGATTCCCGCGTCTCCAGGGCGCGCCGGTAACCGGCCACGGTCTCGGCCGCGCTTTCCGGCTCTACGCTATACACTAAGCCGTTGATGCCGCATTGCTCGGCAATGGCCGCCAGATCGGGAGACCTGTCCAGTCCCGTATCCAGAAAGAGCGGCTTTTTACAAAGCTCCCCCAACATGGCCAGGCGCAGCGCGTCCTCAATGCGCATGCCGCCTTGATGAACCCCGCTTCCCTCGATGACCACTGCATCAACTTCCAGCACATTCAAGGCCGGTACCCGACGCGGTTCCAGATCCTCGGGAATAGTGATGAACCTAGCCGGCTTCTCCCAGGTGAGACTCAGGGCGGTGGTCTTCAAGGAAAACCGCATCCAGTCAATCCCCGCCGCCTCGACGGCGACCCGTAGGTCGTCCCAGCCTCCTGCCGCATTGAGGATAACGCCCACCGGAATGCCAAGATCACCTACCAGCTCGCCAAGCGCGGCCAGTTCTTCCCGCCTCGTAACGGTCACCTCGACTCCATCCGCCCCCGCCTGGGCAACCGCCCGGACGGCGCCCCGGTCGAACGCCGTGAGGGAGGCGACAAGAGTCAGACGGCGCTTGACCTCCTCACGGCTTGCCCCGAAGCCGAGGCGGCCGGAGCCGCCGGCTTGCGCGCGCCCGCGCAGTGCGTCAAGCAATTTGCTGGGACGCTTGGGACGCCCACTGCTTACCACATTCACTCGATGTTTCCTTCCTTCGTTGACTTGCCCCCTGCCTTGGAGCATAACGGTTTTTCCCCTAGGCATGAAGCGGGCGCTTCTTTCTTCTTGATAGATAGATACGCCGGCGGGACCGACAGCTTGAACGCCATGACAAACGAGGAGGGCAGGCCCCTCGAGCCTGCCCTCCTTAACTCGCCCTGTGCGGCGCGGAGCGTCTCAGCTTGCCTGTACGAGAACGACAGGGCTGCCGCCAATCACATAGTCCTTGGGGTCCGCAGGGTCCGAATTGTCGGTAGAGGGCGCCAGGGTGAAATGATACACCCCGCCCTTGGCCCGCACCGCGTTCCCACTGCCGAACTTGTCGTACGCCGTCGCGCGCCCGGCCAGGGCCGGGATGCTCACGGTCTGGGCGGTCGGGCGCTGATTCCACGCCACGGTCAGGGTCGCTCCCGGCTTGTGCAAGGTCACTACGTACACCCCACTTGCCTTATCGTAATGGATCGTCCCCCCTGTTACACCGTCATAAAGGGCGGTGGCCGCCTGATAGGCGTAATACTCAGGGCGGGCCGTCTTATTGTTCCGCAGCAGCCCGAACGGCTCCCCACCCGCCGTGAAATCCGTGCCGTCCACCATGCGGTTGACCTCGATGTGCTGGACGTTGAGCGCCAGGGCAAGGGAGAATGCTTCTATGATGTAGGAGGCTTGGTCATCCATCGTCCCGAAAAAGCCGGCCTTCGCATAGGTCCTGATCGGGTCGTTGTAGGGGATGGCGTTGGTCTCCGAGAGCCACATCGGCTTGTGGATACCGTACTGGGCCATAATCTTGTTGTAGAGGGTGATGATAGTCTGGTAATCGCTCGGCCTGCTGTATAGGTGCAGATTGGCGTCGTCAAAGTAGTCGTGATTGGCCGCCGCGTGGGGATCGTGCGAAAGGTTAGCCATCAACTTGGTGAAGAACGCCCCGTGATCGTACCAGTAGGGATCGCCATAGAGTACGATTTGCGCCTGAGGATTGACCGATTTGGCGGCCAGATACGCCACCTTCGTCAGTTGAGCGTAATCCGCTGCCGACCCATGCCAGGTACACCACTGCCCGCTGGTGATGGTCACCTCGTTCCACAAGATCCAGCTATCGATTCGCCCCTTGTAATGGGCTACGATCAGTTTGACGAAGTGGCCCCAGTAGTTGTGGGGATCGTTGTAGGGGAGATAAAGGCCCTTGGGCAGGGAGTTGCCGTGTTGAGCGGGGTTGGCCGCCGCCCAATCCGGGGTATTGATCAACAGGCCCACCAGCTGCCGGCCCGTCGCTACCTCGCGGTTGATCTCATGGTCGCGATCCGTAGCCCACAGGTTGTAGGAGTTGGGGCCGTCCGGTTGGATGCTCTTCCACCAGAATGTGAGGCGCTCCCAGCCCACCCCAATCGCCGATGCTGCTTGGGGAGCGCGCCATGCCTCGACCACTCCGAAACGCGGGTCCGGCGTGGCCGGGCGGCTTAAGCGTGCCGCATCGGTGGAGGCAGGGGCGGTAAGGTGCGAAGCACCGGCGGCCAGGAACACCACGGCGCCGACGGCGACGACCCGGGCTAGACTGAGTGGGGAGAGTAGGCGCATGGTTCTGTAGACTCCCGCGAACTATGGTTCCTCGCTCGAGAACCTATTCGCAGTATGCGTGGAGTCTCGGACCGTCAAATACTGCCAAACCGGGCCGGCCCGATTGGCTACACGCGCCGCTTCAAGAGAGGGCCGCCTACCTGTCCAATCGGGCTAGGACTAATTTACCCCCCGCTCGACCCACCTCGAAAACCGGTATCCTGGGGGTTGGGACTATCTAGGGCCCCGTAGCGCCGCACTTTGAAGGAGACGTACGTTCGCTTGGCCGATACAGAGGACCGTGCCGCTTTTGCCCGGACCTTGACTGTGCTCCTCCACGCCATGGAACCGCTCAAACACCTGCCCCGCACCGGTTGGGTGGACCGCGAGATCGCGGCGCCCGCGACCGTGGCGGCCCATTCCTGGCGCCTGGCCATGCTCTCGTGGCTAGCGGCCGAACACGAGGGACTGGATGCGGATTATGCGGTGCGCCTCGCGCTTGTTCACGACCTGCCCGAGGCCTTGACCGGAGATCACACGCCCTTCGACCATCTTGGCGACACGGCGGAGCGCTTGCGGCTGGCCGCGAATCCACCCGAGCGCCATGCAGTGGATGCAACGAGGGCGCGGGCAACCAAAACCGCCGCCGAGCGTCAGGCCCTGGCCGAACTCACGGTCGGCGCCTCCCCGGCGGTTGCCGCCCTGCTGTCTGCCCTATGGGAAGATTACACGGCGGAAGAATCGCCCGAAGCGCGGCTTGTCCATCAACTGGACAAGGTGGAAGCCTATTTTCAGGGTCTGGAGTACGCCGAGGACGGGCGACTGAACGAATCGGCGACCTTGCGTTCGTTCCGCCGGGACAGCGCGCGGCTGGCCACCCTGCCCGCGGCGCGTGCCCTCCTCGAAGCTATCGAAACCTGGGCACGCGCCGCCGAGCGGCTGGAGCAGGCAGGGCCAATCAGGCCGAAATCGTAGCGGCCTCCGCCTCTACGCCGGGGATCGTCACCGCGGTTTTACACTTGGGATACCCCGTGCAACCGAGGAAGGGCTTTCCGGCGTTGGGACCTTTGCGGGCAATCCTGATCGTCATCGGTTTGCCACAATTCGGACAGGGCGTGGTACTCGCCAGCGCGGTGAGTGCCGGATCGACCGGAGTCTCGGCCTTCGACTCCTTACCGTCTAACGACACGATGCCGCGGCAGGTAGGATAGTTCGCGCAGCCCCAGAAGGAATTACCGCGCCCGCGTCCCCTGAATGCCTGGCGAAGCACCATGGCGCCCCCACAGCGCGGGCAGGGCGGCGCTTCAGCCCCCGGCGGCGGCTGCGGTTGAGCCTTCGGCGGCTTGTACTTGCATTCGGGATAGTTGCCGCAGGAAATAAACGGACCGAACGGGCCGGCCCGCTTGACCAACGGCCCTCCGCAATCCGGGCAGATTTCACCCGTGGGCTCAGGCGCCGGGCCTTCTACCTTCATGCGGCCCGCCTCCACCGCTTTGGTGACGGCGGGAAGGAAGACATCGGCAAACCGACGCAACATACCATGCGCTTTTTCCTGGCCGTCGGCCACGCGGTCCAGTTCCTCCTCCACGCGTGCCGTGAAGGCTGGATCGACCAGGTCGGGGATGCGCTCCCGCGCCCAATCGGTGACGGTGAGCGCCGTGGGCGTGGCCTTGAGGGCGCGGCCCTCGCGCAGGACATAGCCCCGCTCCATGATTAATTCAATCGTGGGCGCGAACGTACTGGGACGCCCCACGCCTCGATCCTCCAGCGCCTTGACCAGGGAAGGCTCGGTATAGCGCGGCGGTGGCTTGGTCTCGTGCTGCTCTACATCGCCGGACGGAGCGGTAAGGGGCTCGCCCATGCGCAGATCGGGCAGTTCGGGCCGGTCCTCACCTTCGTCCTCGTCGTGTATGCCGGCCACATCGAGCCATCCGGCAAAGACAACTCGCGAAGAATGGGCGCGGGCCTGGCAGTCGCAGCCCTCGGCAAGGAGGTCGGCGGAACGCCGATCGTAGACCGCGTCCGCCGCCTGGCAGGCCAGGAACCGCGCCCGGATCACCCGATAGAGCCGCCGCGCATCTTCATCGAGATCAGCGCCCACGCTCTCGAGAGCCGGATCGGTCGGGCGCACGCACTCGTGAGCGCCCTGGGCCCCCGCCTTATCAGCATACTGACGCGGCGCCTCCGGCAGGTAGCGGTAACCCCAGCCGGCGCGAATAGCATCGCGTGCAGCGGTGACGGCGTCGGCGGCGATCGCCACGCTATCGGTTCGCATATAGGTTATCAGGCCACGTTCATAGAGATTCTGCGCGGCCGACATGGTGCGCTTGGGATTGAAATGCAGGAGGGTGCCTGCCGCCTGCTGCAAAGAGCTGGTCGTGAACGGCGCCTGTGGCTTTCGCCGGTAAGCGGAGCGTTCTACCTTCCCAACCTTCCACGGTCGGGCCAGCGCGTGGGCCAGGGCGGTCCGCGCCGCCTCCTCGTTATTGAGCAGCGGCGGTTGGTCGTCCTGCAGACGCAACTCCGCCCCGTCGAGCAGACGCAAATCGGCGGCAAACTCGGTCCCGTCAGCCCGTCGCATGGTAAGCGCGATGGTCCAGTATTCACGGCTCGAAAAGGCGGCGATCTCTCGTTCGCGATCCGCCACCAGGGCCATGGCCACGCTTTGCACTCTGCCTACCGAGAGGCCGCGTTTGACCGTGCGGATCAAGGCAGGAGATGCCTTGTAGCCCACCATACGGTCGAGGACACGACGCGCCTCCTGTGCCTCGACCAAGCCGCCATCAATACCGCGTGGATGGGCCATGGCTTCACGAATGGCCTTGGCCGTAATCTCGTGGAACTCCAGGCGTTCGGGATTCCGAGCGGCGAGTAGTCTGGCTACATGCCAGCCAATCGCCTCGCCTTCCCGGTCAGGGTCGGTTGCGATTATGACCCGGTCGGCCCGCTTTGCCGCGTCCTTCAGTGCCGCCAAATCCTTGGCCTTGCGTGGAGGCACCACATAAACCGGCTCGAACGTGGTTTCGTCATAGCCCAGTCCCTTTTCAGGGAGATCCGCGACATGGCCCTTGCTCGCCATCACCTGATAGCGAGGCCCCAAAATGGCGCTGATCGTCCGAGCCTTGGTAGGGGATTCCACCACTACCAGGGTGGTCCCTGTTCCGGTGCCGCGGCTTCCCGCCGTTCTTGAAGCACCGGATTTCGCCGCCGCGGGCTCGCCCACGGCGGTCTTTATTGATTTCGTTGTTTTAGTCGAGGGCTTCCGCCCTCGCGTTGCCGCTGTCACCACTGTCTCCTCGGCTCCATTTGAATCCTGGCGCTAGAGCGCCGTGGCACACGTTACCATAGCACGTCACGAAAATACGGCCTATCTCCCCAATGAGAAGCATTCCGAGGGGATCGAGGGCCGCCCTGCCGCGCCGAATGAGGTTGAATCCAGCCGCGGCCCTCGCGGCAGGCATGCCTTCATGATGCCACAACACGCCAAGGAATCAATGGCTGCATCGGTGTTAATCCGGGCAAGATCGGATTTGCCTAGGCTGCTACACGGTCTCCGCGCGCCGCGCCTCTTCAGCCTTGACCAGATCGAGCATTTCGCGGAAGCCGCTACGCGGCGGTGAGAAAATGTCCACCGCGACGCAACTTAACGCAAAGCTGCGAGCGGCATGGGGGACGTTCGGCGGCACCACGTATACATCGCCCGGCCGAATCATCCGCTTCTCGCCGTTCATCTCAAACTCACATTCGCCCTCGAGAACGGTCCCAATCTGCTCCTCGGGATGCGCGTGCATCGGAGCCTCGCTGTTCGGCTCGAAGAACACATAATTGAACAGCAAATTACGGCCGAAAATTGGTTTGAACCGAATTCCCTTCCCGAGGTTCACAAAGGGAATCTCATCCTTCGTAGCCCACACAGGAGGAAATGACGGGTCAATTTCCGCACCCTCTTGTCCAGGTTGAAAATACGCGGCCGATGCATCCGCCATGACGTTCACTCTCCCCGCTTGCCTTATGGCACGGCTTATGCCGCCCATGACCGACCATGGCAAGGCTACACGCGAACCGGCCGGCGGCGCAAGCGGTTCTCCAGTTTTCCGGCCCGAACGGCGGTTGCGATCGATGCGCGGCCTGTTCGTCCGGCCCGCCTGCCGAACCATCCCTACTCTCGATGCGGTACCTTGAGCACAGCATGAATGAGGAAATCGCTGCCCTTGCCGAGATGCTGCGTACCAGCCGCCGCGCCCCGATGCGTCTCGAAGCAGCGCGGACGCTCGCCGCCGCTCGTAATATCGAGGCGGCTCCCGCCCTGCTCGAGGTGCTTGAGGAATCGAACGATCCTCGGGTTATTCCCATCGTCACCGCGGCAATTGAGGGGCTACAGGCGCTGGGGCCGCCCGTGGCCCCGCTCCTGCTGGCCATCCTGGATAATCCGGACGATCCGCGTCGGGTATTCATGCCCTTACTGCTGGGTGCGTCACTTCGCGAACAGGCTGTGCCGCGCCTGGTCGAGGCATTGCGGGATCTCTGGCCCGCCGTCGCGGTGAACGCCGCCACGCAGCTCGGTGAGTTGCGATCGCCCGCAGCGTTTGATCCCTTGCTCGCCCTTGCCCAGGATACAGGGCAATCACCGGCGCTGCGCGGCGTGGCGGCGGCCGCCTTGGGTTCATTGCGCGATCGGCGAGCCCTGCCCTATCTGGCCGGTCTGGCCGAGGAAACGGACCCGGAACTGCTGGCCGGAGCGATCGACGGCTTGGCCGATCTGCGCGATCCGGCAGGCATCCCCTACCTTGAGGCGATACTGGAGCGGCCCGATCTGGATGAACGGATCAACCGAGCCGTGCGGCTGGGCCTCCTGGCCATGGAGCGTTACCGAACCTAGCGGCGCCCAAAACGATGATTTGGAGTCGCCCCCAGGAGGGCGACTCCAAATCAGGATCCGTGCTTGACCTGAAACTTAGCCGAGGTACTCGCGGAGGCTTTCGATCTCCTGCAAGCCGCGGATGCGATTGAGCGCCTGGGCCTCAATCTGCCGGATTCGTTCTCTGGTCAGTCCGAACTCTCGGCTTACTTCCATGAGCGTACGGCTCCGACCATCGGTGATCCCATACCGCAACTCGAGCACTTGCCGCTCCCGATCGGGAAGGCGGTTGAGCAAGGTGCTCACGTCGTGGCGCATCGTACTCTCGACCGCGCTTTCGACCGGCGATGTCGCCCCCGTATCCTCGGTAAAGTCACCCAGCGTGTGCTCATCGTCATTGCCGAGCGTGGTTTCGAGCGAGATCGGCTGCTGGACTACATGCATGAGCCCAGCCACCTTCTCGGTGGTCATCCCCACTTCGGCGCTGATATTTTCGGGCGTAGGATCCTCACCCAACTCCTGCCGCAAATAGTCGACGGCAGCGCTGAGCTTACTCATTTCCTCGTAGACATGGACGGGCACCCGAATGGTTCGCCCCCGATCCGACAGGGCACGAGTCACGGCCTGACGAATCCACCACACGGCGTAGGTACTGAACCGGTACCCCTTGCGGTAGTCAAACTTCTCCACGGCGCGGATAAGGCCGATGTTTCCCTCCTGGATGAGATCCAGAAGCGGAAAGCCCTGATTGAGATAGTGCTTGGCGACACTGACGACCAGACGAAGATTCGCCTCGATCATACGCCGCTTCGCGGCGTCATCACCTTCCTCAATGCGCTTGGCCAGTTCGATCTCCTGCTTGGGAGTGATCCGGGGAATCTTGGCGATTTCCCGCAGATAATTGGCCACACTGTCAACTACGACGGTCGGCTCCGCCACTTCCTCCGCGGGCTCTGCCTGCTCCGCCCCAATTTCGGGCAAGTCCTCCCTCGGTGCCTTGCGCCGCAAGGGAAGGATACGCTTCACCCGTACCGGCGCCCGATCCTCGGTCGGCTCAATTCGCCTTCGCTCAAGCGCCTCGGTATCAACCATTCTCACTCCACCCTATCCTGACCGACGCGGCGCCTCTGTGTCGCCCGACGCCTCGCACAGCCACATGTACCCAGGCCCACCGTCGGAAGACGATGATTATCACTGAAACTATAGTATTTTGATTGCCTCTAATTATAGCCCAGGCAGGAGTATATGTCAACAGGTTTCGCACCCTTAAAATCGGTCGGTGAAATGAAGATCCTGATCCCTATTGTACCACGACAATCAGCACTTCGGCCTCCTGTTGGGCGACGCCCTTCCGGTTCGTGCGGTTGCGACGCGACGCGGTGTGAAAACGCAGCTTCCAACCCTCACTCTTGGCGACCAATCGATAGCGGTTTTTTACCGTCTCGTCGCGTTCCCGGGGATCGAGCGTCAATTCAACCGCCTTCCCCGTCTCGCGCGCTTCCTTAAGCCACTGACGCGCTTCCTCACGTTGCTTTACTACATGGTCGCCTGCCCGTCGTCGCGTAGCCCGCTTAACCTCGTGTTTCTCGATCAAACGCGCTTTTGGCATTTCACACCTAAACCTTACTTTGTGTTTACCAACCTACCTCTTCCTGTCAAGTATAGCATTGCATCCAACAAGCTTAACCTAATCCAGGCGCGCGCCGGCCTGGTCATTCGCGTGCAACGCGGCGCCCCACAGCCCCACATCATCTCCCAACGCCGCCGTTACCACGTGAACGCGCGCCCGCGGAATCGGCATGGCGTGGCGTGCCTGCACCGCACGCAGCGGATCCAGAAGTAACGGGCCGGCGTGTACCATGCCGCCTCCCAGCACTATGCATTCGGGATTGAACAGATGCACCAGGCCGACCACGGCATGGCCGAGTGCCCGACCTACCTCCTCGGTAAGCGCTAGGGCTTCGGGCCGCCCCGCCCGAGCGGCCTCGAACACTGCCGCCGCCGAGGGTTCTTGGCCCGGCCCAAGCCGCAGCGTACCGGCGGCTACCAGCTCGGTGGCCCGTCGGGCGATAGCGGTACCCGAGGCAACGGCCTCCACGCACCCTCGGTTGCCGCAGTTACACAGCGGTCCGTTCAGGTCAACCGTAACGTGGCCAACTTCCCCGGCCGTACCATCCGGTCCCTCGTACAGCTTGCCGCCCAGGATCAAGCCGCCCCCGATTCCCGTGCTCAACGTAATATAGATCACCGGGTCAAAACCACGTGCCGCCCCCAGGCGGCTTTCGGCCAGCGCCGCCGCATTGGCGTCCTTTATAAGGTGGCACGGAATGCCAAGCCGCTCCGTAAGGAGTGACGCGAGCGGCACATCACTCCATCCTTTCAGGTTAGGGGGACTGAATACCACCCCTCTCGAACCGTGCAGGGGCCCGGGTGCGGCGATTCCGGCCACCGCCGGCAACCCCCCGCCGGCCGCGCTCGCCGCGCGGGCTGCTTCGGCAATGGCGTCTACGACCGCGACCGGTCCGTCCTCCGCCGGCGTGGGTCTCGCCATGCGGCCGTGGAGGGAAGTTCCCGCCGCGACCG